>JAAVGX010000032.1 GCA_014800065.1 Bacteroidales bacterium
AAAGCTGCAGGTACTCGTGCCCGCAAAGCTTCTCTCGAACTCGAAAAACTCATGAAGGAATTCCGCAAAGTTTCCCTCGAACACGCTAAGAAGTAAAAAACCACTTCAGTAAAAAAAGAGGCGCCCGTCAACAAGACGAAGCGCCTCTTTTTAAATTCCTACCAGAAACCAAAAAAATGTAGGGACGCTCGTTCCGAGCGTCCTTTTGACCAGCCAACGCAACCACCTGAAAACCAGTTAAATGTAGGCACATCGCTCCGCGATGTCACCACCAAAAAATGTCTGAGAATTGCCCGAAGCCACACGCTCAATATTCTCGGAAATTTGTAAGCCGTCCGGCTTCCCACTCTATATCCACGGTGGTTCCACGGCGGGTGCGTAGTCCCTTTACAGATCCCTTCGGCCACGCTTCCGGTAAAGCCGGGAGAAGCTTCTGTTCTCCGGTATGGTCCTGCAGCAGCATTTCTGCAATTCCGGCTGTACCTCCAAAGTTACCGTCGATCTGAAAGGGCGGATGCATATCCCACATATTGGACGCCATTCCTTCCGTAAGGAGATTGCGGAGCAGGGTATAGGCATGATTCCCATCGCCCAAACGCGCCCAGTGGTTCAATTTCCAGCCCATGCTCCAACCCGTAGCGAAGTCTCCGCGATGGTTGAGCACCACACGCGCCGCGTTGGCAAGGGCAATATCGTTCGAGGCATCAATAGTGGTGCCCGGGTGCAAACCGAACAGATGATTGGTGTGGCGATGGCGGTCGTTCGGGTCATCGATATCCTCGCTCCATTCCATCAGTTGCCCATAGCGCCCCACAGCATAGGGAGCAAGCGAATCCAACCGCTCCTGCCACTGGATATTGGGCTCTACTCCGGCCTCGCGAGCCGCCTCAATGGCTGTTTTGAATATTTCGCGCGCTACGGCGTTCGCGTAAGTACTGCCGCCATCCGCAATGCCGTGTTCCGGAGAATACGACGGCGACCATGTGTAGCGGTCGTCAACTCTAACGAGCTGGTCAACAGTAAAATCGGCACTTTCGGCAATGATAGGATAACCGGTTGAAATCAACCAATCCTTATCGCGGGTATATCGGTAATATTCCATCAGTTGCACTGCAAGCCAAGGACCGGCCTGAGGATTGTAGTTCCACGACATAGCCGGCGACTTCAACGGAGCCGTGAAGCCGAACGGATTCCCGGAAATAGCCGCCGTCCAACCCCGCGCATCATAGTAATCCCGAGCCGTACGTCGCCCGGGCACAACAAGCATCCGCACATAGTCGGAAAACGGCACGAAGGTTTCATGCAAACCTGTCACAAGCGCAGGCCAATAATTCATCTGAATATTGATATTGTTGTGATAGTCAACACGCCACGGTCCATCGGCATTATTATGCCAAAGTCCCTGAAGATTAGCCGGTAATGTGCCCTCGCGCGAGGAGGCAATGAGCAGATAGCGACCATAATTGAAAAGCAATTCCTCAAGACCGCGATCCTCTCCACCGGCTCCATAACGAGCCAATCTTTCCGGAGTAGGAAGAGCCTCCAAAGCCGGGTCAGCGTTCAAATCCAGCTTCACACGCCCGTAAAGCTCTTGATAATCAGCCAAATGCCGCTCCAAAAGCGCATCATACCCCAACGCAAGTGCATTTTCGACTCGGGATACTACCTTAGGCGAAGGTGCTCGACCCGTATAGGACCCGGCCACACTCAGGTCAGGATTGAAATTCATCTGATAGTCAGTAGCAGCCGCAAGTATGAGATTCGCATTGTCGGATGTGATATATAATTGATCATCAACGAATTCATAAGGACAATCAACTCCGCAAGCCAAAGCCCACTTCATACCGTTGTTCTCCAAATGACCTTCCCACATTACCCCCCAAGGCATCAGCATCACAGTGTCAACTTTCTGCGGGGTGGCAAATCCAACGGTGAAGGACACAGGCTCCTCCGCCCGCACACTCCAAACCTGCACCGAATCCGGCGCCGAAGCAAAGTGTGTACGTCGGAGTCCGGCGGTCCGCACCGAAACTATCGCACTGTCCAAATCGAGTTTGCGTTCATATCCGGTCGCGTCCACATCTCCGAAATCAAGGTACATCTCCCCAAGCATGGTGTATGTGCCGAAGCGAGTGCGGTCGTAGGGCGTATTCCCTTGGAAATGCCTGCTGATCAGTTCATCTGCTCGGTCGTTCTCCTTTTGAGCTAACAGCTGCCGTATATACGCTAAAGTATCCGGGTCAACTCGCCGATTCATAGCCCAATAATCATCTACATCTGTTGCGGGTCCGCCGGTCCACAAAGTCTTTTCATTCAGCACAATCCGCTCACGCGAAGGCACACCCATCACCGTTGCCCCGAAAAATCCGTTGCCAATCGGAAGCGAATGGCGCTCCCAAGCCGTGTCGGGATTCGTGGCGGTATTGGAAAAATCGTTTTTCTCCCAAACTCGTTCAATTCCGGGATAAAAATCATGGAAAAGGATCGCCCGTTGTCCAAACGAGTTCAATCCAATCAAAAGACAAAGAACAAAGAAGAAGTTACGCATCAGAATTGGAAATAAATGAAAGGAGAAACGTCCTCCGAGCGAAGTTCGAGAACGCACTGAATCAAAATTACGAACATGATGAGTTTTACTACCCAGGGCGATTGCACAAACCAGGCGGCAATACGTCCCCAGAGGCGCGAAGGCAGGCAATGAGCAACGACTATTCCCACCATCAGCACCACCCAAAGTGCTCGGGCTGAGATAAATGCAGGGATATAAGCAGGCGAGAAGTCGCGCCCCACCGAACGGATAATTTCCACCGAATCCGTCCAGGAGTCGGCACGGAAAAATACCCATAGCAACGCCACAAACGAAAAAGTGACCAGCCATGCCAAAGCTTTCACCGGCCACGAGTCGCCCAGTCGTCCCAGATAAGGCTTCGAGGCCTTGTGCACGGCCAGGCCGGCCCCGTGCATTCCACCCCAGAACACGAATTTCCACGCCGCTCCGTGCCAAAGCCCACCGATGAGCATCGTCGCAAAATTGTTGACATACGTCCGGGCGGTGCCATGACGGTTGCCACCAAGAGGAATGTAGATATAATCCCGAAGCCAGGTGGATAGTGAGATATGCCACCGCCGCCAGAAGTCCGTCAGATTCTGAGCCTTATAGGGGAAATTGAAATTCTGAGCCAGCTTGAAGCCCATTATCAGGGCAATACCGATAGCCATGTCGGAATAGCCCGAGAAATCGCAGTAAATCTGCATGGTGTAACCAACGATACCCATCAGCGTTTCAAAGCCTGAATATCCCCCGGGATTATTGAAAATCAAATCGTTATACTGCGCAATATAGTCGGCGATAATCGCTTTTTTGACAACCCCGACCATAATGAGCCACAACCCCATATAGATTTGATTGCGAGTAGCATGGTTGTTACGCCGAATCTGAGGCAGAAAGTAGTCGGCTCGTACAATCGGACCCGCAACCAGAGCCGGAAAGAAGGATAGGAAGAAAGCATATTCCAGCCACGTTGCCGTAGGTGCTACGCGTCCTTTGTACACATCTATTATATAACTGATACTCTGAAAAGTATAGAACGAAATTCCCACGGGAAGCACCAATTCTAAAGGCTGGAAGTTGCTTACCACCATAGCATTGATGTTCCAGAGGAAAAAGTTGGCATACTTAAAATAGAATAAAATTCCTAACGAAGCAAGCAGCGACACCGCCACGCAGACTCTCCGCAGCGTCTGCGACGCCCCGGCCCGCGCAACCACCCGCGAAAGCAACCAGTCCAGCAGCGATGTCCCGCCAAGCAGGCACACGAATATGCCGCTGCTCTTATAGTAAAAGAAAAAACTGAAGATAACCACGAAGGTGGCCATCTGCCACACTCGCTTTTTGAGCAGAGCATACAGGGGAAGGAAAATCAGAAACAGCGCCCAGAAGGTACCCGACGAGAACAGCATCGGTTCCGCCGGATTGTACGACAGAAAGTCCTTGATATTCAATATGATGTCAGAGAACTCGGTCGTCATTTTTCGTTTGGCTGATGAATATAGATTCGTTTTGGCTTACCCGAAGTCTTGTCAGGTTTCTCCATTCGGATCGGATGAAGAGCATGCCCGGGCATCCACCGAGCCACGCTGTCCAGCCACGCTGCAGCCGATTTTCGGGTGGGATGAGCGCCATCTTTGGTGCGCTCGAATTTCATACCGTCGCTCAGGAAGAAAGCCCCCTCGGGCGTTGAGTCCTCGATGAGCCGGTTTATGCCGGTGTCCTTTTTCCAATTAGGTGGCCCTATCCATACATAAGGAATATCGCCGATGTCTTTGAGAATCGACTTTACCTTATCCTTGCGTTTGGAGCTAATGTCAGGAACGAACAACTCGTTGGCTCCAAGGCAGATAAATATAAATGAAGGTTTAATGCGCTCGATGTAATTTCGGAGCTTGTCAGAACTGCCCCAGGTACTCGAAGTGGAGCTGTACCACATCACCTCGTAGAGTGTGTGACCGTTGTGGTCGGCATAAGCGGCCATGCGGGGCCCAAGGCCTTCAAGCATCGAGTCGCCGATGAAAAGGATGGTCTGCGAGGCTGTATCCGTCGGCATGGGAAAGTTTATCTCAGCCTGAACTTTTTCCCTCTGTGCCTTATCATCCTCTTCAGCCGGTACCGTTTGAGCGATGTCCGCAACGTTTCGTTCGCCGAAAATACTTTCAGCGAAACCCATAGTTTTGAATTCATGTCCAAAAACAGTAGGGTGTTCGAAAAACGAGAAAAGGGCAAAAAAGGCGAAACTGACAGCCAGTATTGCCCACAAAGGAAGATATCGCATGGTATTAGGCGCTCAGGCGCAGGATTAACGAAGGAAGGTGATGACGCGGTAATCACCTGAAAGGCCGCTTATCACGGAGTAGCGGCGCAGGCCGTAGCGATGGTGCGTGGCAGGGCAGTCGCCCACCGGAGCTCCATAGCTCGAAAAAACGTCGTAAGTGCTATGGCACTCAGGACATTCGGCAAGGTATTCATCATTGATAAACACCCGGATGTTAGCTTTAACTTCTACCGGGCAGGCCAAATCGTAGGCCAGCGGATTGCCCAGCGGGTCAGTGACCAGGAGGATGCCGCCGAAGCCCGTGTAGGTGTTGGCGGTGAAGGGGAAATTGGCCGGTTCACGGAGTTCGCGGATGTAGCGCTTATAGCTGTAAGCCCCGGCCACGCCGTATACGTCCCACTGTGCCACTGTGCTGAATGCCACATTGACATTACGGACGGGAATACGGTTGTCGTCAATGTGGGAGCAGGCGCACAGCGCCATTCCCACAATGACTGCAACGATGATATGTTTCAGGCTCTTGAGCACACTTAAGCCAGCGATGCGAACATATTGCCGAACTGGTCGGCTGCTTTCTGCATGGCCGGTCCGATAAGTGGTTTGAGCATCATGGGGAGCTCAACATCAATAGTGCCTGTGACGGAGGTGGCGCTTGAACCGACGGGTGTCATTCCCACCATCAATTTCATGGGCACCGGCGAGCCTTCGGCCTCAAGCACAATCTGCTCCGGAGTGCGCTCGGTGGCACGCAAGGTGATAGCGCCTACCTGAGGAGTGACAATTTTGATTGTGTCCTTGGTAAACTCTACATTGCCGATTTTTTCGTGTTTTTCGGCCGGCATCGCTTCCATTGCAGACTGAAGTGCGGTGAAGTCGGCAAATTTAGCCGCCAATTCTTCGGCAGGGATATTAACCTGCGTTGCGGGTGATTTATATGTTGCCATTTGGATTTGAGTGCATTAAGAGGTGATGAAGTTTAGGAGGTATATAGATACCCTCTTAAACTTCAATTAGCGTTCGGGCACCCAGGTAGAGGGTGAAGTACGCCAGGTGCGGAGGGTTTCCACTTCGTCGGCGGAGATATAATCGGTTTCGAGAGCAACCTCAATCATTTCGTTATAGTTGCTCAGGGTGATGAGTTCAACGCCGGCTTTGGCAAAATTGTCTTCGGCCACCTGGAATCCGTAGCTGAACAGCGCAATCATACCCACAACTTCACATCCGGCATTGCGGATGGCCTCAACTGCCTTGAGGGAGCTTTTGCCGGTAGAAACGAGGTCTTCCACCACAACAACTTTCTGACCTGCACGAAGATTACCCTCGATGAGGTTCTCCAGGCCATGATCCTTGGGGGATGAACGAACGTAAACATAGGGTAGGTTGAGCTCATCGGCCACAAGCGCACCCTGAGCGATAGCGCCGGTTGCTACGCCGGCAATGGCATCGGCTTCGGGGTAGTTTTCAAGTACAAGGCGGGTGAGTTCGGTCTTGATGAATGTGCGAACGTCGGGGTAGGAGAGGGTAACGCGGTTGTCGGTATAAATAGGTGAGTTCCAGCCGGATGCCCATACGAAGGGGTTGGCGGGCTGCAGCTTTACTGCACTGATTTTGAGCAATTTCTCGGCCAGTAATCGAGCGACTTTCTTCATTGTTTAGTTTTGTTTTGAATCCAAGTGCAAAATTAGTAAATCATACCAAATTTGTCAAATAAAATTTTGCTCAAAAAGTATATAAAATGTAAAAATCGCCGTGTTTTACGCCAAATGTGCAAATCATACAATTTTTTTGAATTATGCGTATGTAACTTTGCCCAAAATAATTGGCAACAATACAATGTTATTCATGACAACTCTGATTACTATGGAAAAGGAACTAAAATTTAAGAAGGAGTGGTTCGATGTGCTCAGCCGTTGCGACCGCAACCTGCGCACCGATGTGGTTGAGGCCGTGCTTCAATACTTTTTCACCGGAGCGGAACCGAATTTCACAGACGATGCACGTGTCATCGCCTTCGGATTCATCCGTGCCGAAATCGATGCCACTCGTCGCCGCCGTGCTCAGCGCCTGGCACGGAAGGAGCAGCGACAGAAGAACGCTCAAACCGCTAAACCTCAACCTGCTGCACCTCAACCCACTGTGCCTGCAACAGCCGTGGAATCAGCCACTGTTACTGACTCACCCCCAACAGCTCAGGAGCTAAAGCAGATTATTAAATTGATGCTGCAGTGGAATACAGTAGTGGAAGGAACAGACCTCAAAACTATGGATTACACCTTGCCTGCCGACTCCGAAGAATGTCGTCCTGCATTGAAGGCCTTGCGAAGGATGCCATTCGAAGAAATTATGAATGCCATAAAGGGAGTTCTCGCCGACCGCTCCAAACCTTCCTTCGCTGAATTTTTCAACAGATTAAAACCATAACTCAAGCATGATGTAACCGCAACTTTTTGTTTGCATAATCGTGGCGAAAATCGTACCTTTGCAGTTCAATAAAAATCCGGACTATGCTCAATACATCATACTTCTCGAATATTCCGCCGGTGGTGAAGAATCTGCTGATAATCTGCACCGGTTTATTTCTTGTGATGGCAATAATTCCGGCCGTGAACAGCTCATTCACGCGCTTGTTCGCGCTGTACTATTTCTCATCGCCGGCCTTCAATCCCATCCAGATTTTCACCTATATGTTCCTGCATGGAAATTTCGCGCACCTGTTCTTCAATATGTTCGCGTTGTTTATGTTCGGGCGCACCATTGAGATGGTGATGGGTTCCAAGCGTTTCCTGTTTTACTATATTACCTGCGGTCTTTGCGCGGCTTTCGTGCAGCTGGGAGTGTTCGCCTATCAAATCACACACCTTGCCGGAATGTTGCCGTCGGAAGCTGTGGAAGTGGTGGTGGAGAACGGCTTCAACGTTCTGCGCGATGGTATGAACTACGCCAACCCCGATATGGCCGCTCTCAACGCCTACATCAACACCCCGATGGTCGGTGCCTCCGGCGCTATCTACGGCGTTCTCTTGGCTTTCGGCTTCCTCTTCCCCAATATGCCCATCTACCTCTTTTTCGTGCCTATTCCCATCAAGGCAAAGTGGATTGTGCTGGGCTACTTTGTGCTCGAATTGCTCTACGGAGTAACCGGTTCGGCCGATGGTGTGGCACACTTTGCACACTTGGGCGGTATGATTTTCGGCTTCCTGATGTTGCTCTACTGGAAGCGTAAGGGTGTATTTTCTAATCACTGGTTCTTCTGATGACGACACAGCCCAAACCCGGCGCCTCGCCTAAGCCCGGCGCCTCGCCCAAGCCTAAGACTGCGGGCAAAGCTCCTGCCGGGGCGGCTCCGCGTCGTCGTCCGGCCAAGAAGGGAGCGCGTCCCAAGGGTAAGAAAACAGTCCGTAAGGCCACTCCCGGCTGGCTCAAGGCTCTGAAGGTGCTTTTTCTGCTCACTTCCTTTTTGGCAGCGGTGTGTCTTTGCGTTACAGGTTATGCCGGAAATATGTCGCCGGTGACCAACAGCGCCATCTGGGGCATACTTCCTCTGTGTTTCTCACCTGTGGCACTGGCGGTGGTGATTCTGCTTTTATGCCAGATTGGGTGGAACCGGGGTGGCATCATTATTCTTGTGATAGGGATGATTTTTGCCGCCGGACCGCTCCTCACTCTTTGTCCGCTACACGTTTTTACGCCTTCGGTGCCAAAGGATTCCGAACCACTGTCGTTGCTGACCTATAATGTGCATAATTTTGACTTCCGCGGCGAATCGAGCGCCGAGGAAATCTCCTCCTATATCCTTGAACAAAACGCCGATGTTGTATTCCTGCAGGAATGCGGCGATGTTATGTGGAAGAATATCCCCAAGGCAAAGCGCGATAGTCTGCATAAGATGTATCCCTATGTGTTCCACGGCGGTTATGCTCAGACCACCCTTTCCAAAAATCCCCTTTCGCCGATACATATCAACCTGAATCGCAGCACTTTTGGTGGTGGCGACCTGGCTTTGTACCGTCTCACCATGGAAGATGGCAGGCTGGTGACTCTGTTCAATGTGCACATGGCTTCGTACAATCTCACTCAGGCCGACCGCGACCTATATCGTGATCTCACCAAGATGAAGCCCGAAGATCCCACCGAGATAAAAGATCAGTTGCTGAGCAAATTAGCGGCCTCGGCGCGCGACCGAGCCCGCGAGGCCCGTCAGCTCACCCGATATGTGCGGCTCTACGGAGGCCCTAACGTCATTATCGCGGGCGACTTCAACGATGTTCCCGGATGCTACTCTATCCGTATGCTTGAAAATGAAGCCGGATTTGAAGATGTGTACCCCAAAGTGGGATTCGGCCCCATGATTACCTTCTATGCCAACCGTTTCTACTTCTGCATAGACCATGTGCTGAGTCGTGGTGCACTCAAACCCATCTCGCTCAAAAAAGGAACACTCAAGGCTTCCGATCACTATCCGCTTACGGTAAAATTCGCATTGACAAATCAGAATGTTGAAAAAGAATAATATCCCAGAATACATATAATCAATTACTTAACGATGAATCTATTTAAAGGCATATTTCTCTCTCTTGCTATAGTAACCTCCGGTGTGGCTTTCGGGCAGAATTGCATTCTCGGCATCGACGGCGAGGAATCGACCGGTGTGGGAATCTATGTGAAGGACCTCAACAGCGGTGAAGTCCTTATAGACCACAACTCTCAGATGGCACTGACCCCGGCATCTGTTATGAAGGCCGTCACATCGGCCACAGCTCTGAGCGTGCGCGGAGCCGATGAACGTTTCCGCACACCTGTTCTTCTGAAAGGTGCACAGGGTCAGGCCGGAACATGGAAAGGCGACCTGATTGTGCGCTCTTGCGCCGACCCGACTCTCGAAAGCGAATACTTCCGCGGAAACACCGGCTTTGCAGAGCGTATCATCAACAATCTTAAGGCGCAGGGTATCAATCGAATTACCGGCAAAATCGTGGTTGAGCAGTCTCTGAAGGATGCCGGTCCTATCTGGCAGTGGGAGGTTGAAGACCTGGGTTGGAGCTATGGAGCCGGCTTGTTCGGTTTCAATTATATGGACAATTCCTTCACCCTTTGGCCTAATACGGGCAAGACCAAACCCGTTATCCCCGACCTCAAGCTCGAGGTGCGCAAGGCAAGCAGCAACGACCTGATTCGCGGCATCTATTCCGACCGCCTGGTAGTGTTCACCCGCGATACCCGCGACACAAAATGGGCCGTTACTTCCACCATGCCCGACCCGGCGGCGGTGTTTATCCATCAGCTCAAGGGCATGCTCGGCGAGGCCGGTATCAAGCTGGAGGAGAATAAAAACGCCTGTGCGGCTGCCGACCCCGAGAAGGTGCTGTTCACCCACACCTCTTCACGCTTCGAGGAAATTCTCAAGAGCCTTATGGTGCGTTCGGATAATCTTTTTGCCGAAGGTATGCTTCGCGCCATTGCCCCCGGCGATACCCGCAAGGCTGCCATCAAGGCTGAGAAAGAGTTTTGGGAAGCAAACGGTGTGAGCCCACGCTACACCATCATCAACGACGGTAGCGGTTTGACCCGTGCCAATCGTTTGGCTCCCAAATTCTTGGGCGATATTCTCGAATATATGGCAAAGTCCGACCTGGCCGAAGTTTACACATCTTTCTTCCCCCGTGCAGGCAAGGACGGTACGATGCGCGGTTTTCTGGCTAAGTCGCCTCTGACGGGGCAGATTGCGCTCAAAACAGGCTCGGTAAGCTCTGTTCAATGCTATGCCGGATACAAACTTGACCCCGAAACAAATCAACCTACCCATTTAATTGTTATAATGGTAAACGGGTTCTTCTGCCCGCGCAAGGAAGTCCGTGAGGCGGCCGAAAATCTTCTCACCGACTTGTTTGTGGATTAGTTTCGATTCAACATTTAAATTCAAGGTATATGACTGACATAAATAAACTCGTGCAGCTCAATGTTGAGCTTGAAGGACTTCTGAAGGTGTTGCTCGACCGCAAGAGCGTACACGCGAAATCGTTGTTGGCTGAAAAGTTTGAGCTGTATTCTTCGATGATAAAGCAGTTCTTGGCCGAGGACGAGGAAGGCGAAGCTGTTACTGAAGCTCAGGTTGAGCAGGTAGAGGACCGGGCGTCCGAGGTTCTCCACGAAGGCCATCAGATTGAAGTGAAAGATCAGGAGGCAGAGGACAGCGAGGTGGAAGATCAGGATGATCTGGCTGCCGAAGCTATTGAAAAGGGAGAGAATCAGCTCAGCTATGTCGCTGACCATGAGCCTAATCCGAATGTGCTCAAGGCTTTCTCTCTCAACGATAAATTCCTCTATACCCGCGAGCTCTTCCATGGCGATGATCGCGATTACAGCGACACGATTACCCTTCTGTCTGAGATGGGGTCGTATGAGGAGGCTGAGGATTATCTGGTGCACGACCTTATGTGGAATCCTGAGGATGCAAATGTGAAGTCGTTCCTGGCAGCTCTCGCCAAGGCTTTCAAATAAATATGGCCGGAAAGCTCTTCATCGTGCCCACGCCAGTGGGAAATCTGGGCGACATGGCACCTCGCGCTATCGAGGTGCTTCGCTCATGCTCGCTCATATTGGCCGAGGATACCCGTACTTCGGCGGTGCTGATGCGCCATTTCGGAATTACTACTCCTATGGCCAGTCATCATAAGTTCAACGAACACAAGGATTTATCGCCCATTCTTGACCGCATAGAGGCGGGCGAATCGATAGCGTTGGTTTCCGATGCCGGCACTCCGGGCATATCCGACCCCGGCTTCATGCTCTCGCGGGCATGCCGGCAGCGTGGTATTCCGGTTGAGACACTTCCGGGTCCTACGGCCTTTGTGCCGGCCTTGGTTAATTCAGGGCTGCCTTGCGACAGGTTTTTCTTCGAAGGTTTTCTCCCGATGAAGAAGGGCAGGGCAACGCGTTTGGCTGAACTGGCAGAATTGCCCGTCACATTTATTATATACGAATCTCCACTGCGCGTGGCCAAAACGCTGGAAGCATTAGCTCAGGTGTGCGGAGCAGACCGCCCGGCTTCCGTGAGCCGGGAAATTTCAAAATTGTACGATACCACGCATCGTGGTACCCTTGGCGAACTTGCCCAATATTTCACCGTGAACCAGACGCGAGGTGAGATTGTTATAGTAGTAGGAGGCAAGGAGCGTCCGGCCCCCGAATTACGCCGGCATAAAAATAAATACAAGGTCGACGACGAAATTGAAAAAGACTAAACAACTAACACAAAACTATTTATGAAGAAAGTATTACTTGGCTGTCTGGTGGCCGCAATCGCACTCACCGGATGTAACAATGCCGAAAAGGAAGCCGAAGCAGCTCGTCAGGAAGCTCTTAATCAGGCAACCCGCGCCGAACTTGCCTCTGCCGTGGCCGACCGTGATCAGCTCCTGAGCCTGGTGAACGAAATTAACGACGGAATGACTCAGATTCGCCGTATGGAAAATATTTTGGCTTCGCCCAACTCCGGAGAAACAGTATCGCAGCGTGAAGAACTGGTGGCAAATATTCAGGCTATTCAGACCACACTGCGCGAACGTCGTGAAAAACTCGCCGACCTCGAAAAGCGCCTCTCAGGCTCTAATCTCACCAACTCCAAGTTGCAGTCTACCATCACTTCACTGCGCTCGCAGCTTGATCAGCAGGCAGCTGAAATTCAGTCGCTTACCGCTACCCTTAACGATGCCCGTGCTCGTATCGGCGAACTTGATGTGGCAGTTGACAGCCTTAATACCACCGTGGCCGATGTGACCGCGTTGAAGGATTCAACCGAAGTGGCTAACACCAGCCTCACCAACGAACTCAACACCTGCTACTACGCAGTAGGCAGCAAGAACGAACTCAAGGAAAATGGCTTGATTTCCACCGGTTTCCTCCGCAAAACCAAGCTCGACCTGACCGACGGTTCTTATAATTCGTCGTTCTTCACCAAGGCCGATAAGCGCAATCTTCCCGCCATCAACCTCAATTCCAATAAGGCCAAGGTTATGACCAGCCATCCCGACGGCTCATATCAGATTGTTGAGGACAATGGCCACAAGGTGCTTCAGATCACCAATCCCGTTGCATTCTGGAGTCTGAGCAACTATCTGGTAGTTCAGATTGACTAAAGATAAATTTCAAGTTATATAGAGGAAGGCTCGGAATTTTCCGGGTCTTTCTTTGTGTCGGTATAATAGTATAAAAATAAAGTCCTTTTCACATTTCTGCAATGGGAGAAGGACCTAAGCCAAGAGGCATTGTTTGTGATTCAAGTGGTTGTTTTAGTCACAGAATAATTGTGTCACCTTATCATACTTACTTATTTTTCCTCTAATCGAAACGGAGCACCGGCTCACGCCGTGACTTGTTCCGAGTCATCTTAGCTTAGATTCTTACACAGATAAATTATAGATAATCGTCTAAGATTTGAGGTTATTCGTTACGATTGCAAAACTACGCATAATATTTAATATATGAAAAAATCAGGCGCTTAAAAGGCCTGATTTTGACAATTATTAATAATTATAAATATAAATTCAGAGCATTACGGTTTAAATTCCTCTCTGTCGATGAGTCCGCAGGCCATGAAGCGTGCAATTACATCGTAGAGAACATCCATGGCCATGTAGGGGGTGATAGGCTTGTCGTGGAGTGTTTTTAATTCTTCGGGCATTTTCTCTTCCAAAGGGCGGATGTTGTTGATTTCCGTGGCGAAGCAGCTCAAATCGGCTAATTTAGAGAACTTATCGTAGGTGACAAGAGCGAGTCTCATAACCTCGGTTATCGCCATATTCATATGAAAGAGGTTATCACTATTACCGGGTTGAAATTGCGTGAAGGCGAATTTGCCCAACAGATTCGCGAGAGAGAGCAGGCTGCCGACGAATATCAGGGGGAGTTTTTCCGGATTAATTTCCATGGAAAGAATGAAGCAGAGCTCTCCGCACATTGTTAGCGGAGCCTCGCCGTTATGATCATCACCCTGCGACAATAGCTTTGTGTGTATCTCTGCGAGAATAAGGATGCGACCGGCAATGTCGTAGGCCTTTTCAGAGTGCTTGGGGGCTTTCTTGAGCTGCTCGTTGAGGCGCGCAAGAGCTTCTCCCGAGATGGTGAGCCTAAGTTCATCTGACTCGGCGGCATCCAATTCTTGGAATATTTCTTCAAGTATAATGTCCTTAGCCATTATTCAACTTTATGGAGGTCATGACCCATACGTTCCTTCTTTGTGTGCATATAGCGCAGGTTATAAGGATTGGGTTGTACTTCGATGGGCACGTTTTCCACGATTTCGAGTCCGTAGCCTTCGAGTCCGACGCGCTTGACGGGGTTATTGGTCATCAACCGCATTTTATTGACACCCAAGAGGTTGAGGATTTGAGCGCCTACGCCGTAGTCGCGTTCGTCGGCATCGTGGCCGAGGTGGATGTTTGCTTCAACAGTGTCGAGGCCTTCTTCCTGGAGTTTATATGCACGGATTTTATCCATCAAGCCGATTCCGCGACCTTCCTGATTGAGGTAAACGATGACGCCACGACCCTCTTTTTCAATCATTTCCATGGCTTTGTGGAGCTGTTCGCCACAGTCGCAGCGTTTGGAAGCGAAGATGTCGCCGGTGGCGCAGGAGGAGTGCACTCGGGTGAGAACGGGCTCGTCGGTGGTGATGTCGCCCTTGATGATTGCAATGTGTTCCAGACCGTTGTTTTTCTGGCGGAAGGGGATCAGTCGGAAGTGTCCGTAGGCGGTGGGCATATCCACCTCAACACCCTCTTCCACAAGCTGTTCGGATGCGAGACGGTACGCGATAAGGTCGCGGATTGACACGAGTTTCATGCCCCATTCATCGGCTTTTTTCCGCAGTTCGGGCAGTCGGGCCATTGAGCCGTCCTCGCTCATGATTTCCATAAGTGCGGCGGCGGGTTGCAGACCGGCGAGGCGGGCGAGGTCGACTGCCGCTTCGGTGTGGCCTGACCGACGGAGCACGCCCTGGTCCTGGGCATAGAGGGGGTTGATGTGTCCGGGTCGGCCGAATGTGAGGGGAGTTGAAGTGGGGTCGGCCAGGGCGCGGATAGTTGCGCAGCGGTCCTCGGCGCTTACGCCGGTGGTGCACCCTTCGAGCTTGTCAACGGTGATGGTGAAGGGAGTTCCGAGCATGGAGGTGTTGTCGTCCACCTGATGGGGGAGTTCCAGTTCGCGGCAACGGGTGATTGTGAGAGGCACGCAGAGCACGCCACGGGCGTTTTTGAGCATGAAATTTACCTGCTCGGGGGTGATTTTTTCTGCTGCAACGATAATATCGCCTTCGTTTTCGCGGTCCTCATCGTCGACTACGATGACCATTTTGCCTTGGCGAAAATCTTCGATGGCTTCTTCGATGCTATCAAGTTTAATACGTTCGGTTGTCATAGTTATACTATTTTTCTACACGTTTTTCGATGCCTCGGGTTGTTTCGATCATGGTTTTGATGTTTCGTGGCCGGGGCTGAAATGGGTATTGGTTAAGGAGATTAATGAGATAGATGTCGGAGCTGTTGGACAGGTAATCCACAAGCTCGTTGAGATCTGTTTTGACTTTAGGATTAACGGGATAGAAGCGCCATTTCCATTTGTGAATCTTGCTGTAGCGTGCTTCTTCCTCGCTGAGCAAGGATTCGAAGTTGGCGAGCATGGATTGTGCCACTTCAGGGTTGACTTCTGTCATGCGCACCTCCTTGAGGGACAGGCTTCGGGCTTCGTATTTGCCCAGGAGGCGGCGGAAGAAATTGCGGTAGGCGTCGAGGTTGAACACAGCGGAGTCGCCTACGGCCTTGTAGGTGAAGAAGATGCCGAGCGGGAGCATGGCAGCGGTGCTGAGCCATATGCCTTCCCATACGGGAATCTTACCGTCGCGCGCCATCTTGTAGCCCATATTGTCGATTATGAAGTAAACGATAAACAGCAGAACGGAAATGACCAGAGGAGTGCCCAGGCCGCCCTTCTTGATGATAGCACCCAATGGTGCGCCGATGAAGAAGAAGATCAGGCAGGCGAACGAGAGGGTGAATTTGCGCTGCATTTCGATGTCGTGGCGGCGCATAATTTTAGCTTGCTCGGTGATGGCCAGTGAGCGATAGGTGTACTCCTGCTTCTGCCTTCGGGCTTTCGCCAGGGCGTTGTTGAGGTATCCGCGAAGTGACGATGGGTTGGGGGAGTTGAACAGTGAGTCGAGGTCGATGTGTGCGTTGACCGGCTTGGCGTCGGGTTCGCGGTCCACCATTACTCCGTTGACCACCTTGGTTGGATTGCGTTTGAGGTTGAAATATCGTGTGTTGACCACGTCGGTGGCGTTGATATTTGCGATAGAGTCCACTTGCTTGCCGATAGAGTCGATAGAGTGTCGGAGCTGAGTTATGTTTTGTCCCACATACTGCGAGCGTATGCCGCCCTCTTCCATGCGGTTGAAATTGGCATCGAACGGGAAGTATACCTCTTTTTCCGAGAAGTGCTCGCGCCTGAAGGGGAGGTAACGGGCTTGGCCGGTGCCCATGCTTTGGTCGCGCATATTTTCGAACATTTCGCCGCTGTAGAGGTGGAGGAACATCCTTGTTTTGTCCTCGGTGAAGTTGAACTGTCCGGAGTCGGCCAGGATTACCCGAGTGTTATCCAATCCACGGCTTAGGTCGTAGATGATCATGTCGTAGAGCATTCCCGTTTCGGAGTTCTTGTCCTCCACATAGAGGTTCATGTTTGGAATCTGGTCGTAGAATGCGCGTACGGGAATTTCCACTTCCGGGGTTTTCTGACGGACGGAGAAAATAAGCGTCCACATTTTGGACTGCGCAACGGGGAAAACGTTGTTCTGAAAGAAGAAAGCCCCCACGGCCACAAAGGCGATGAAAATAATCAGCGGCTTCATGATTCGGAACAGTGAAATTCCGGAGGCTTTCATTGCGGTGAGCTCGAAGTTTTCGCCGAGATTACCGAATACCATCAGCGATGCCAGCAGGACAGCCAGCGGCAGAGCCGTGGGTACGAAAGTGAGGGCCGCGTAGAAGAAAAGCTCGGCTATGACGCTGATGTCAAGACCTTTACCCACCAAATCGTCGATGGATTTCCAGAGGAATTGCATCAACACGATGAACAGGCAGATGAAAAAAGTCATCATAAACAGCGGCAAAAACCGCTGTAACATGTAGCTGTATAGTCGTTTGATGATTACCATTCAGGAAGAAAGTTGGGAGTACAAAGTTAACAAAAAATCCCCACACCACCCAAAACGGCGCAGGGATTTTTTGCTATTGTCAGCAAGGGAATCAGGTTCTATATTGCTGAGAGAAGCCGGAGGCTTACATATTTATGGTTATGGAAGATTGTGGATTATCAGAGGTGATTATGTAGCTTGTGTTTTTGTCGTTTTTGTTGCGTTTGCTACGGATGTAGAGGTTGCAACGTCCTTTCTTCGGGATTTGTAGACCGATGTCGATTGTATATCCGTTGCGGACGATTGTAGTTTTGTAGTAAGTTTCAGATTTAGTGATGATTTCAGTGTCGAATTCTTCTCCATTCATATCTTTGTGGAGGGCATCCATCACTTCTTTAATAATTTGGGGGTCGTAGTTAAAGTCCAGATAGTAGGAAATTTGTCCGTTGCGTTTAACTTTGGACCATTCGACCTTGGGATTTGAATCGAAGCGACCGTCGAAAAATTTTTCGAGGTTCAGTCCGAGCTCTCCGGCGAAAGCGCCGATACTCAAGATGGCAGCAATCAGGGCTATAAAAAATCTTTTCATTCGTAGAGGGCTAAATTTTTGTTGAAGTTTTCGTATTGAAGTTGTTTTTCGAGAATCATAACGTCCATAACGTCAATGATTTCGTCCACATTTTTGCTCTGTTCGATAGCTTGAATTCGCGCTTCCATCGGGTTTAGAGAGCGGCCTTTGGCAAAGCCTTCGTACTCGGGTGTGAAGGCGCTGAAAAAGACAGCGATTCCGATAGTAAAAATTGCGAATATGGCAGCGGCAGCAGTAAGCCAGGCAGTACGACGGAAACGAGAGGTGGGCTTGGCGACCTGGGCCTTTGGGGCGAGGTTCATCATTAGCCTTGTAGCGTCGATTTGCGGGGAAGAGTATGAAATTTTGGAGAGGACATACTCCAGCTGTCGCTCCTCGAGAACCGAGAGGCTGCACTGCATGTAGAGGCTGCACAGCTCCTCGACCTCTTGGCAAGATAAATTTATGTCGGCATGTTTCATTTTTCCAAAATATTGTAATTTTCTCTCATTTTCATTCGAGCACGGCAGAGGGCAGTTCGGACTGCGCCTTCGGTCATATTGAGCTCCCGGGCGATTTGGTCGTACTCCATCTGTTCGTTTGCGACCATAGCTACAATTTTACGCTGGATGTCGGTGAGTCCGGACATGAGGAGCGTTTGTAGCCGTTGGGGGTCGTCGGCGGAAGATGGTTCAACCGAAGCCGAGTTTTCTTCTATGGTCTCGTTTCGCAGCAGGGCATTACGACGGAGTTGGTCGATGCATATGTTGTGGAGCACTGCAAATAGTTTATATCGAGCTTCGTCGTCGGATTGGGGTTCGGGTTTGAGGCGAAGCCGGCAGTAGGTGTCCTGCAGTGCGTCCAAAGCGTCGTCTTCGTTGTGAAGGAGACTTAAGGCACACCGATGCAGCTTATTGCGCAGAGCTACGAATGAAGATGTAAGAAAGTCGGGTTTCATATTGCTTACATCTTAAATACGAGTGAGCCTCGGGATTGTTACAGCTATTTGAAAAAATTATGCAAATCTTCAAATCTTGCGGCTACGTCGGGGCCGAATTTACTGAGAGAGGCCCTCACCCGGTCGAGTGATTTTTGGTGCCCGAGGTTGGTCTTTGAGAAGAAGCAATCGGCGTAGCAGATTAGCTTTTCGAGGTCAGTTTCAGGCATATAGGAGCGGTCGGCCGGAAGTCCGGCTGCGATGGCTTCGTCGGGTGAGAGCCCTGCCCCGGTGTGACGTTCGGCCACCCGTGCATAAATTTCGGGAGCGGCGGCATTTCGCAAGATGTCGGCACCGGCTACACCGTGGAGCATATAAGGGAGTTGACCGAAGCATCCTATTGCCGGCGCATTGACTCGTATTATGCCGATGTCGTGAACCATTGCAGCGGTTTCGACCACTTCGGGGTCGAGGCCGAGTGCTTTGGCACTATTGATGCGGCAGGCCAGGTCGGCCACGGAGTGGGAGTGTGAAAGCAAAATCCCGCGGGCGGCGTCGCCCTCGGGATATATGCGGTCAATCAAGTTTCGGAAGTCGAAATAGTTGTTCATTCGAGGATGTAATTCCAGTTATGAGTGTCGGGATATTCGCCCCAACGGATAGCGTTCAGACGCTCGTAGAGAGCGGTGGTGATTGGACCGGGCTTTCCGTCCTTGGCGATGACGTATTTGTGATTCATGTCGATGTCGTCGATAATGCCGATGGGAGAGCATACGGCGGCAGTGCCGCAGGCGGATGCTTCGGAAATTTCGGCCAGTTCGTCGACGGTGATGTGACGTTGTTCAACTTCGATGCCCATATCGCGAGCGATGTCCATGAGGCTCATGTTGGTGATTGAAGGCAGGATTGAATCACTCTTGGGAGTGATGTATTTACCGTCCTTGATGGCGAAGAAGTTAGCGGGACCGCATTCGTCGAGGTACTTTTTCTCTTTCGGGTCGAGGAACAGCACGGCAGAGTAGCCCAATGAGTGAGCTTTGTGTCCGGCGGCGAGGGAGGCGGCGTAATTACCACCGACTTTCCATCGGCCGGTTCCCTGAGGCGCCACACGGTCGTACTGTCGGAGGATGCAAATGTCGGTGAGACCGAACCCGTTGGAGAAGTAATTACCCACCGGAGTGGCCATGATGATGAACATGTACTCGCTTGCTGCCTTCACGCCTATACGTGGAGTAAGGCCGATTTCGAGAGGTCGGAGGTAAAGGGAAGCTCCCGTTCCGTAAGGTGGAATGAATCGTTCGTTGAGCTTAACGCACATTTTGCACATTTCAACAAAGAGCTCGGTGGGTACCGGTTCCATGAGCAGTCCTTTGGCGGACTCCTGAATGCGCTTTGCGTTTTCTTCCATTCGGAATATGCGCACTTTGTCGTCGACCCCTCTGAAGGCTTTGAGGCCTTCAAAAATTTCCTGACCGTAGTGGAGAGCAGTGGCGGCCATGTGCAGTTCGATTTTATCGGACTGAGAAACTTCGATTTCGCCCCACTTTCCGTCCTTGAAAGTGCAGCGTACATTATAATCGGTTGGATAATAACCGAAAGGCAGTGATGCCCAGTCGATTTCAGACTCCATTTTTTGCGGGTTTGGTGTATGTTTTGCGCAAAGTTAACTAAATAAAATCAAATAACGGGCATTAAGAGTGAAAAAATATGCTAAAAAGCATTTTTTTGTGGGTAGAGGTGGAGGTGTTTTGCCGAGATTAATCGGGATTTGGCTTGATTTCGGTTTTTTATCGTGAGTATATAAAGGGGCATCCTGACCGGTTGCAGGATGCCCCTAATTGATCTGAATTTGCTTAATTCCAGTGGGTCGGGTTGCTTTTTAGCGGATGGGTTTGTATTCTACGAATGCTTCCATGGCTTCGTAGGATGCGAGTCCGAGGTCTTCGTACAGTTGTGCGGTTGCGCGGTTTCTATCCTCGGCGCGCTGCCAGAACAGGCGGTCGTCGTTGCCCAGGAACGGAGCGTTTTCCATCTGTGACTGGTGCTTGAGGATTGAGTTGCGCTTGGAACGAAGTTCTTCGGGGCTGATAGGCACAGCCATTTCGATGTGGTCGATTTCCCATTCGGCCCAAGCACCGCGGTACATCCATATGCGGCAGTCCTGCATCCAAGGTTCGTCCTTGAGCTCGTCGACAGCGGCCAGAACCGCATCGGTGCATACTTTGTGAGTACCGTGCGGGTCGGCCAGGTCGCCGGCTACGAAAATCTGGTTCGGTTTTACGTCTTCGAGGAGTTTTTTCACGATGTCGACGTCGGCCTGAGAAAGGTCGCCTTTTTTGATAGCTCCGGTTTCGTAGAAAGGCAGGAGGAGGAAGTGAACGTTTTCAGGTTTAACGCCTACATAGTTGCAAGCGATGCGCGCTTCGCCCTGTCGGATTTTGGTTTTGAGCTTGCGAATTTCGGCGGTATCCATCTCGCCGGGCTTTTTGTTTTTGATGAAGTCGTGGATTCGTTCGCTGAAAGCTTTGTAGTCCTCCGTACCAACGCCATAGTCAGCACCCATGTTGTCCATGAGCATGATGTAGCGCATCATGTCTTCGTCGCCTACGGCAATGTTGCCGGAAGTCTGGTAAGCCACATGAACGTCGTGCCCTTGGTCGACAAGTCGTTTGAAAGTTCCACCCATTGAGATAACGTCGTCGTCGGGGTGAGGTGAGAAGATGATTACTCGTTTGGGGTAGGGGTTTGCACGTTCGGGGCGGTATGTATCGTCGGCATCGGGTTTACCGCCGGGCCATCCTGTGATTGTGTGCTGGAGGTCGTTGAAAACCATTATGTTGACGTTGTAAGCGCTGCCGAATTGAGCGAGGAGGTCGCCCAGTCCCCAGTCGTTGTAGTCCTTGTTGGTAAGTTTGAGGATGGGTTTGCCGGTCTGCTGGCATAACCACACGATGGCGCGACGTATCATTTTGTTAGTCCAGTCGCATGAAGTGACTTTCCAAGGATGGCTTATGCGTGTGAGGTCCTGAGCGGCGGGAAGGTCGATAACGACTTTGACGTGGGGATGTCCCTGAAGGAGAGATGCGGGCACTGAGGTAGTAGCGGGTTCTTCGACAGTTTTTCGCACGATAGCCGAACGGCTTTCGCCCCAGGCCATAGTGAGCACGCGGCGAGCGGCGATGAAGTTGGCCATACCGAGTGTGATGGCTGTCTGCGGAACGTCCTCGTTTTTATAATCTGAAGAAAGCTGATGACGAGTTTCGTTGCTAAGGAGCACGAGACGGCAGAAGCTGGTAGCGGTGGACCCGGGTTCGTTGAAGGCGATAGAGCCGTTAGCACCGATTTCGCAGAGCACAACATCGAGTCCGCCTTCATCGGCGATTCTCTGTTCGTAGTCGTGGCAGTATTCCGCCATTGTATCCTTAGAGATTTCGGGGTTAATGGTGCGGATGTTGGCCGGACGAATGTTCACATGGTCGAGGAACATTTCCTTGAGCTTGGACAGGGTAGAGGGACCCTTGGGAGCCACGGGGAAGAATTCGCTGAGGCTGAACACGATGCACTTGCTGAAGTCCACTTCACCGGCCTTGTACATTTTGATAAGGGCCTCGTATACGCGGTTATTGCTCTTACCGGCGCCGAGCCCGAGGACGCATTTGCCTTTCTGAGCGACGAACCGATGGATGTAGCGAACCACTTCCTTAGCGATGAAGTCGGCACCGTCGTTGGCGGTTTCGAAAATGCGTGTATCTATTTTTTCCTCGCGGCGCACGGCAGCCAGTTCGATTTCGGAATCGGGGTTATAATATCTTTTCGGAATCTGCTCCAGCTTGATTTGGGAGCTGAGGTCGGTTTTCATGATGTTTTATGTTGATTTGGTATTTAAGGTTTAACACGGCAGCGGGGCAAAAAGTTTTGTGGAGTCGTAAAGGTGATACGACTCCACAAATATAATGAAGATATTCCGTTTTTGCAATAGGTTATTGAAGGATTGCGGAGGATGAAGTGCCTTGAGAACCGACTTCGTTGCCTCGGTTAACTTTTTTGCCGTAGCCGAAGGTGTAGGTCAGAGTAATTGAAACCGCGCGGCGGTAGTTACCGTTGAACCCGTAAGTTCGGTTGGAGAACAGAGGAGTTGTTGAGTAGCTCCAGCCGTAGTTGAATTTGTTACGTGCGAAATTTTGGAGAGATACACTCACGCTCCAGTCGCTGTTGGCCCATCCGGCGCTGATGGAATAATAACTACGGGTGACTCCTTCTTCGGGCAGATAGCTCGAAAGGACTTTGAGGCGAGTTCGGTAGTATGCGGAGAAGTTGAATTTGCCGGTGTAGTACCCTGCATAAATGGAGGCACCCGGTCGCACTTTGCAGAAGTTGTAGATACCTGAAGACTTGTAAGTATTTATTTCAGCAACTCCCTGAATGATAAGAGAGTTGTCGAGTAGTCGACAAGTGGCGTTCAGTCCCAGGTCGGTATGTTTGAAGTCGCCGTTGTTTATGTATGATCGCAGGAGTGCGTTGCCGTTGGCGTAAGGCTCGTAGATATTGATAATACGATTGTGGTCGATATAGTACTCGGCGAAAGTGTTGAGGCTGAATTTATTGTTCGGGCTCCAGCCGTAGTTGAGATATATTGTAGTGTGATGTGATGGTCGGAGGTCGGGATTACCGGTGATGTACAGGAACTCGTTGCTTTGTATAACATTGGGCGAAAGACCTTCCGTTTCGGGGCTATTGGCAGCGTACTGAAACCATAAAGAGAAGGAACTCTTTTGGTTTGGGGCGAAGGAAGCTTGTATGTGCAGGAATGGGTACGGTTCGGTGAAGTCGGTGACGTTGGTGCGAGTGAATTCCTGAATGAAGCCTCCGTCGGTGTTGAGGTAGAACTTGCCGAATTTCGAGGAGTATCTGGCGGAAATGGCGTAGAAAGAGTGGTCGAACTTAGAATGGTAGTCGGAATTACCGTAGTAGTGGATACGGTTGTTGGTGTATCCACCGTCGAAAATAGCGCTGACGTTGTGCTTTTCTGCAAAAGTTTTTACGGCGTCGATTTTCATCCTTGTATTAAGGACGTTTTCTTTAGCGTCGTTTTGGATGGGGTGTTGATCGGGCACATTTGTAGAGTAAAAGCTGTAAGAGCTGTTGCGGCCATATGTAGCGCGAGGTTCGATGTATACGTTCCAGTCGTGAGGCAAATATAAATCGTAGCCTCCGTTCCAAAAGAAAGAACGGTTCACGAAAGGGGCGATGCTGGAGAATTGATAGTCGGCTCCGTTGTTCGGGCTTATGGAAAGGCTGCCGGAGCGGTTGGATTGGTAACGGTCGTGGAAGGTGTAGCCAAGAGTGTTTGAAATCTTGACCTTGTCGGTGTTGTAAAAAGCGCGGAAAGTGATAGGGAACTGGATGTATTTGAATTTGGAGTTCTCGTTTGTGAGATTTCGCGTTACCACCTCGTCGGCAAGGTGAAATTCGGATTCCTGATTAGAGAAAACGTGCTTGCTGCTTACCTGGTCGACTCCGATATAGAAGTCGTAGGTCATTTTACGGTAGGTGAATTTTGAGTAGAGGCTGGGTTTGTTGGTTACATCCTGCAGGAAGTAGAAGGCATCGGAGATTTTGGTGTAACCACCGTACTCGTATTCCTGGACGATGAAGTTAACGGCATACGGAACACCTTTGTACACGGCCTCGGAAGGGTATTCGAGGAATTCGACCCGGCGCACGTCGGCGGTTCGGAGTCCGGTGATGTCCTCGGCGGAAGCCGGTTGGCGGTTGATGTATATGGCAACGGATTGGCCGTTGTTGGTAGTTACGGAGTTGTCCACGGGGTTGATAATTAGCCGGTTGATGGCCATTCGGCGGAGCAGGTCAATGACATCGGAGGCGGCGTTTTTCTGTCGTGTAGTAGGGAGGTATATACTTCTGTCGTTAGCATGGCTCACCAAATCGGCCTCGACGTTAAGACCTTTCAGAACGACTGGCGAGTCCTTCATCCGTATAATTCCAAGATTGAAATCAGAGCTTCTGATGTAGTGGGGGAGGAAGCCCATGCATGAGAATTTGGCTATGACATCGCGGTGGTCGCATGGGATGTTGAACCGCCCGCGCGCGTCGGAGGTGCCGTAGGTTATGACGGAAGAATCGCGGGGCGACAGAATCATGACGGCTACACCGGGAAGAGGTTCGTTGTCGTCGGCGAGGATGGTGCCGTAGTATGCGAATTTGCCGTGCTGGAGTGCCTCGATGTAGAAACGGTTGCCCTTGTGGCTTACCGCCACGGGGTTGAGGCCGACCACTTGGCGGAGTGCTTGGTAGGGGTCGTCGCTGAAGATGTTGGCGTTGACAATGTAGTTATCGAGTTCGTTGTAGATGAAATTTATATTTAGCTCGGGGTGTCGCTCAATAATTTGATTGAGGGCCTCGGAGAGCTTAACGCCGTTGAACTTGAATTCATAGGTTGAGGCGGAGACGACGAGAGCGACAAGCAATCCCGTCAGTACGAATATGGTCTTTTTCATGTTACTCTACGGTTAAAGCGTTGTCGGAAAGGGAGATGTTGATTTGTTGGAAGTTGTTCAACTGAGCAATAACATCGTCCAGAGATTCGGCTTGGTTCCAGCGGAAGTACAGGCGCAGCTCTTTTGTGCTGTCGTTGCTGAAGGTTGCGGAAGTGCCGTAGAATGCGCANACAGTGTTGACTATATTTTCGAGAGGGTCGCCGTTGAATATAATTACNGCGGGTTCGGCTGTGGGGGCNGNCGGGAGNTCGGTTGCGTCTTGGGGGAGGATGTCGGATTGTNGGNNGGCTTCGATTTCAGCGTGTTGTTTTGTGGTGAAGTCGGTTTTCCGGTGCAGTATAAGAGCCGTAGCCACTGCAGACACAAGNAGGCCTGNGGCTATGATGGCAGCGCGNCGTTGGGCTGCCATTCGTTTCCATATAGNCCTTTTCGACTGCCCGGGCATATTCNTGGCTACGAAAGAGGCCCATTCGAGGTCGATGTCNGGGTGANTCNNTTCGGTTTCGGCCTCGGCGGTGCTNCACATTATATTATATAGNCGNCGGGTTTCATCGTCGTCGAGGAGTTGATTTATCTCAGCGTCGGAGAAACGCTCGGGNTGCTCCAAGGCTTCCATCAGTCGGTCCAGCTTGTCGTTCATAAGGTTCAGAGATGTAGGTTTTGNCGTAAGACAATAGTGGCATGACGAAGGTGCTTGTACACGGCCGCTTCGCTGATTTGGAGCTGCTGNGCAATTTCGGCGTACTTGAGTTGCCGNCCGAACCGNAGNNTCACCACTTGNCGGCAGGTTTGCCCCAAGGTGCTGATGATTTGTTGGATTCGATGAGCAATTTCGGGGTCGTCGGCATCGTCGTTTTCGAGTTCGATAGGATATAGCTCGGCGAATCGCTCGCGTACGGAGAGACTGCGGAAGTAATTGAGGCACCCGNAGCGCACGCGGGTGGCGAGGAATGCGGGCGTCACTTGGTCNGGACAGTTGTCGAGGAGGTCGGCGAATACATCGTGCACAATGTCGCGCGCCGTCTCNGGGTCGTGGACCAGTCGCACGGCCTGATTCAGNAGGTTTGCATAATTGCTTCTGAAGAGCTCTTCGATATGGTTGGCTTTCGTCATACAATTATATAAAACGCAGAGGGGNTGTTTTCCCAACCTTGGGGTGANAATTTTTTCTGTGGCGGAGAGATGTTNTCGAAAAAAGGTAGGTCATTCGGTCANAAAGGAGTATGCTACCTGAAAGAAACAGGCCGCACACGAGTGGGTGCGGCCTGCGTATCGGAGATAGAGGATGTTAGTAGTAAACCTGAACGTCGTCGAGCCACATTGTGGAGCCGACGCCACCGGCGAAGTAGTCGCCGCCCATTGAGGAGGANGCNACCAAAATNATGTGGTTGAACGGACCGGGNTTCACATCTTCCAANGGAATGTCGAAATAGATGAGTTCCTCACCCTCGGTTGCTTCAGTGAGGACCAGCTTACCAAGTGCCACAACATAGCTTGCATCGTCCTGGAANAGACCCGCATCACCGTCGGCNGTCTTTACGACAAANCCCCAGGTGTCATTTNCATATTTTACCGAGTTGTTCACCAGNGCAATCTTGATCAGACCGCGGTCCAAATCGCCCTTATTATAACCCTTGTCGGGCTTTGCATAATCAATCGCTACCGGACGATACTTCACATAGCCCNTGAGGCCCTTGGGTCGTTCCGACCAGGGACGTCCCCAACCGAGAATACCGTTTGTACCNGNNGTTNCNAGATATTTGCCGATGAACACATTGCCGGCAGCAAACTTACCGATACCCANGATTGAGGGATAGCTTGATACGAGTTTGATGGACTTACTACCGGAATGATGGATAGTCTCATCGGGCATGGTCACATTTACANTCATTGTAATTGAACCGTCATTACCCGAGCCCCAGAACNCCTCTGACTCACTATTAGCTATTACCCAAGCACCGCNGGAGNTCGTAANCCAATCCTCGAAGCTGCTGTTGGGCAGATAGGCGTGCTGCTTGGTTCGAATGNTNGAGGTGACATCCACATATTCATCGGCAACGGGAGCATATTCGATGTCAGTATCTTCAGGCAGACCGGTGAGTTGNGCATAGAACTGTGTGCCGGCATCATGTGCACGGGAACCGACAATACCATCTACGAAATTCCACTCGGCATCGCCCTTGATTCGCCAGTTGAAGCCAATCTTTTCAACGTCGTCCTTGAGCAGGATAGCGCGGAGAATCACAGAGTCGAAGGTGGCGTCGGCATCCTCTGCGGGTATAGCCTGAGACGACGATGCNGTCACCTTNAGNCGAAGACTGCGCACGCTGCGACGACCNTGGTCGTCCANAGCAGAAATGAGGAAAGCAAATTCATCCTCCGGGAGCTTGTCGAGCAACTCGGCGTTGAAATTGATNTGCATCAAGGTCGAGCCCTCGAACTTGTTGTCACTACCTTCGNTGTCGTCATCAGTGATTTGTTCACTCGGGTCGTGATACTTGAAGGTGATACCNTTNGCTGCCAGNAGATTACGGACATCATCGTCGACACGNGTNAGATCCACGGAATTGTCGGTAAGGAAGGGCTGGAGGAGCTCGGATGTGATGATGGCCTCCACTACNTTGGTAGCGCTGGCNATGTGCACCACTTTGCGGCCTACCTTGCCGACNGGAACNACCTGAGTCTCGGAGATTTTAAAGCCGTAGCCCTGAATCAGGGGCGGGGCAATCAGCTCTACATTGTTATTATCGCCTAAGGGCTCTTCCTCAAGCACAAAGTCGAAAGCCACACCACCGGCTTGCTCGCCTTCGGGGTCATATTTGATGCGCAGGGTGTACTTCACACCGCTTCTCACGCCTCGCAGNGTGTTGCTGATGTTGATGTCCTTGCCGTCGATTTGCTTGCCGGTGAGGGTGTATCGCAGATCCTTGGCGGTGGAAGTCATCATGAAGTAGGCTGTTTTGTTGGCGGCATCTTCAACTCCGTTGAACACCATTTCGGCCTGNGGATGTGTCACGGTGAAAGCGAGGTCGTTGATTACTTCTTCAATTCCTTCCGGATAGCGAACAGCCACGGCCACATTGGCTATACGGCAGGTNGCATTCACCTGNGTGGTCTGTCCCTGACTGACCTCGAAGGGAACAGCGGCCTTGTACCACTTNGTGTCCCAGGAACCGGCCACGGAGTCGCCGGCCCATATTTCAGCTGTGTAATTGCCGGATTTGAGTCCGATGGCAGCGGGCATACTGTCGAATCCCTTATATTTNCGGACCACGCCCTTGCCCTGNTCGGAAATCCAGATGGTGGCATTGGCCTTCAGATCNGCNTGCTCGGCTTCTGATACGGCACGACCCATATTGGTCATCTCGTCGCTCAGACGTGCGCTGATGGCTACATAGCCGTCGCCGTCATCGTTCCGGAAGTCGTCGGTACAACTTCCGAACAGTGCCAGCACACCNAACAGTGCGGGAATAAATATCTTCTTCATATTATCGGAAGTTAGAATTAAACAACAATAATGAGTTTTGTTTCGGATGTTTCATCCTTGGCATCGGTAACCTTGATAATGAAGGTGCTTCGACCCTTGCCAAGAACGCCCAACAATCCCACGAGTTCGGAAACGTTGAATTCCATGTAGGTCTGACCCTTGATTGCTTCGCCGCTNTTGATTTTCAGCAGNTTGTCNAGAGTGGTCTTCATCGAACCGGGGTTNCAAAGGTCAAANGTNCCGTCAAGACCGATATCGCGCAGGTCGGCGGCGGAGAGGGTTTCGGAATCGATGGTGACTTCAAGTTTTTGGAAGCCTTCGGGNCANGTGATATTCACGATAGCCTTGGTTACGTCGCTCAGCTTATTATCCTGGTTAAGTACCACNCCATCAGGGGTGAATGTAGCGGCCTCGGCGGGTTNGGGTTCATCGGGCTGCTCGGGNTGCTGCTCCTGACCGGGACGGTCGNTACCNGGCAACTTGTCCTCATCTATTTCGACCATGGANCTTGAGNTGACCACTTCGAACTGCACGTCGAGCTGTACGCCNGCAGTGTTGGCTGTGCCGGTGGGGGAGGGTACCTCCGGATTGGGNTGCACACCATATTTAATCACCAGNTGCATACCCGGTTTTTCAACCGTGTACACATTCTGATNGGTCATGGCGTTGCCATCNACCATTCCGTCGAAGATGGCTACCACGGTTGCCGGACCGTCGTTGTGCTCAAAATAGCCCGAACGTGTNTCATCGCGCTTGAAATCCAGCTTATCCGGTGTAGAATGTCGGAAAATGGACACTTTGGAGTCGGCCGACATACGCTTTTTGAATTCGTCCTCGAAAATTACNGTTACTTTCAGAGAGTGGAAGTAGCACAGAATTGTGCCCAGGCGNGTAATTTCGTCCTCCTTGATGTCGAAAGTCTCGCTTCCGATNAAGTAGGGTTCCGACCAGGCGGCAGGTTTTATTTCGTGTGATTCCACNACCACCTTGTAGCCATTTCCAACNGGAAGACGAATTACTTCGGGCATTGTGGCGAACGTCCACTGCCAGTCNTCCTGGCTNAGGCCATGGTTATCGAAGATGGTGATAATAAAGTTATCGTAGTTAACATCCGCGCGNGAAGAAGCACCNGCTTGTTGNGCNTCATTTTCATCGGATGCGCTGATACCCATAGAGGAAAGATCNAGCGAGCCTTCCTGGCTATCAACGTGTTGCCAGTCGTCGGTACAAGCACCGGCAAGAAGCACCAGGCCGGCGGCAATGANATTATATAGTTTGGTTTTCATCGTTTGCGAATTAATATGTCAGTTCAATTTCGTCGATATAGAGGGATGAGCCTACGTACTCNCCGGTNCCGAGATTTCGAGCCGGAGGAGGTGTCATCCATGTAGCATTTGCTGTTAGTGCATTCGGATGAGCGGTGGATTTAAACGAAATGCTAAGTTTGGATGCTTTACCTGTATAAGTGGGAGTAACTATAATTTGNTTNTATGTATCCTGNNCAGNNAAGGGCTTGATTTCAGAGAAAATNGNTNTTCCATCTGCATCATAGAAGGTTACNTCATACTGTCCGTAGTCTCCATTGCCTTGTTTTCCTTCTGAATACTTGTACCAAAAACTTATATTTTTTGGACGGCCGGCGAACTCAATACCGTAGGTATTCTCCATACCTACCCCATTCCATGAGCCNAGGAATAGCTCACCGGCAGTGACATGATTACATGTTCCGAAGCCGCTGATAAGAGCAGCAGTATTACCGGCACCCCAACCTACTGTTCGTATAAGTGCNGCTGCCCCCGATTTGGATGAATTGNTCTGAGAAGTNCCGGAGTTACATACATATGTGTATGTAGTTCCATCCGTTGCATTCTGTTGTGATGTGGTAAGTCCATTCATTGTGGCCCAACCCTCAAATTCATATTGTTTCCAATAGCGACCACTTGTCACGGTCACCACGGGAGAATCGAGGTCGCCGTTGGTTAGTGGGGGTTGTTTTTCGGTGGTGAACTGTGCGGGTTCGGAACGCATTCCGGCATACTGCACCCAAACTTCATAGGAGGTGTTTACGCGCAGATTTACGAACTCAATCAACTCCTCGAAGGTGTACTTGGTGTAGGCCGAAACACCCACGCGGCTGATAAGGAATTCGCAGTCGGCAATGGAGGGGAGCTCCTCGGTGGCATCGGGCAGAAGTGCGATTGACGCCTTGGCGGTTGTACTGAACACGTCCAGCGGATCCACCATAATCTGGAAGAACGGCGGTTTGAGCTTTAATTCGAGGTCGTTGGAGAAGCGATTGCTGCAGGCCGCACGGAAATACAGCGACGACAGCTCGGATTCAGATGTGGGCAGAGTGACCAGATAGAATCCTTCGCCCTTCTCGGGTGCAGCAACAAATTCAATCGGTTTTACTTCATCGAAGGTGCCTCGTTCGTTTTGCATCTCGAACTTAACTGTTTTGGCGGCATCCGGGCCGTTGTACTCCATGTACACCTTTGTGTCGCCACCGAGCAAGCGTTCCGAGGCCTGTTCGAGGTTGAGTGTCAGTTGCGTGGGGCTTACCACCAGCTCCATGGGCTCGGTGATACGGTCCAGAACATCAGTCACCGTAAGTGTGAAGGTGTGAGTAGTTCCTGCAGGAAGAACATTTGCCAATGTAGAGAAGTCGATGAGGGCCATGTCTTCCATATTCTTCCACAAACCTTTCACCACCAGGGCGTTGGCTGTAAGCGATTCCTTCTCTTCGTCAGTGGCGGCCACCAGGTCGAGGTCGTTGGGGAATTCCATGAGCGTGAGGTAGTCGGACACTGAGGTAAGATGCACCTCCTTTATGCCCGCAATAGCCGTGACGGCCATAGCAAGCTCGATATCGGGCACGGTGTTTTCGATGAATTCCACCGCCTGTCCGTTCACAAAGCCCTGCGGCACAATCTGAGGTTCGGGAGCGGCAAAAACTCGCTCGCTGATGTCGATTACCACCTCGCGGCTCTCCATCTCATCGGTAAATGTAACTACGAGGGTGGAATTTCCGGCATCCACATCGAAGGTGACTTCATAATGTGTTCGAGCCTTCACATCGATTTGAGCAGCCTGGAAGGTACCGCTATTTCCATTAGCTTTCGTGAAGCTGACGGACACTACCGCCGGTCCGGGCTTCACATAAACCGGGCGCGATTCTTCCCCGGGAACGGCGGTGGTTGCTCCGCCGGCACTGCGGACACTGGCGCTCCAGCTGCCGTCTACCATATAGTCGGTGAAGGCCTCGGTGTAGTGCGTGGAAATCATGCCGTTGCACAGCTGGGCTGTGAGCGACACGGTGGTTTCTTTGTCTTCAAGAATGTTGAATTTTGTAGAGCCGTAGTAATGAGGCACTTCGTAGCCTTCTTCATTAATATCACCCCAGTAAGCTTCCAGGATGTACTCACCGACGTTATACTTCTTTGTAATATCAAAGTCGGCTACTTTGTCCCATGTGTACTCGAAAGTACCTTCGGAATCGGTGAGCTTGAGAGAGAGATCGGCGGCACTTACGGGCACGGCGCGGCTGTCCGCTCCGTTTATCACCTTCGTGTCGAGCCCAATCGTTGGGTTGAACGTCCCGTAACCGTTGGCTCCGCTGACGCGATCTTCATCGCATCCGGCAATCAACCCTGTTGTCAGTAGGAGCATCAAACCCAACAAGTGATTCTGCTTCATGATTTATATATGATAATGTGTAAAGTTTAAGCTAAATATTCGGGCAAATATACGAATTTTTCGCCACATCTGACATATATAAACCTATAAAAACTAAGACAAATACGACAAAAGGACAACTTTTAGACCCTTTTGTCGTATTTATTTCTATCAGGCAAACGCCCGGAGGCATTTTCAGAGCGCTATCTTAGTAGCCTCGCCACCTTGCACTCGGATGTAGACACCACCCCGGGGATGTGCCACCTCTACGCCCTGAAGGTTGAAATAGCGCACAGTGTCGTTAGCCCCGCTGACAACCGGAGCTATGCCGGTTGAAGGCATGAATATCTTCGCTTCCATATTCTTGGCTTTACCGCCCGACATCCAACCGTTTCCGGCAAATTGTCCTCCCTGCACGCCAAAGTTGGCATCGTTGTTGAATCCTCCGTCCGACAAGGGCACAGCCGGAACAGTCACCACGCCTTCCTCATAGGTTGCACTCAGGAAGGACTCCATCTTGCCGAATTCTTTCAGAATGTCCTCGATGCTGTATTCCGGCAGATAGCCTATGAGGTTGCCAAGGATGTTGTTGGGGTAGAATTTGGTGATACCCAATTGAGAATTGGCAAATCCGGCTTCGGTGCCGTAGAAGTACACATGCTCCGGGTCGGAAACATTGAACTGAATAAAGCCGTATGCCGCCTTCGATTCATTCATATCGGCCACGGGAGAGTTGGCGCCATAAGGGTTTACCACGCGATATACCCCCGGCTCATCGTCTTTGCTCTGAATTTCAACCGAATAGATATATTTGGCCTGGTCTATATCCTTGAAGGCCGGCAGCAACCAGCCATCCTGCATCTTACCCATGCCTACGGTGGTCCACCCTTCCATCGGGTCCTCGTTATCATCCTCGGTGAGACAAGTCAGGCTGAAGTAACCCCCTTTGAAGTAGAAAGTGTTGGCGCCTGCGGGGAGTCCGATTGTATAATTCGGATCGAATGTAAACCCGTTGCCGTTCCACTGGCAAGTAATCGACGGAATTACACTTTCCTTCTCGGAGTCCTCATCATAAAGATAGAAGGTGATGTCGGCACCGAAAGCCACCTGCCCCTTGCTCGTGAAGGTAATGGTGCCGGTTGCCGAATCATACGTCCCTTTCACATCCATCGTGTAGGGTATACTCTGATTCATGAAAGGAATGGTAAGAACCACCTGATTGCCCGTGCCTGATGTTATGGTGGTTTCGTTGGTATAAAGCGATTGGGTAATGACGGTAAGGTCGTAGTACTGAATCGTGTAATCTCCGGCAATGTCGGCCACCGAAGGAGCTTTCATTGTTGCAGTCTTGGCCGGAGCCATACGAACATCCCCAAGTGGCTCTATAGCCGAAGCAAAGCCAAAGGCGCCACAAAGAACAAAAGCAAGTAGAAGTTTCTTCATTATCAATGAGTTTTTAAGTTTTTTTCTTTTCTGATTTATCCTGTCTTGGCGGGATTTATCATGATAAGTCCCCCTCTTTCAAGCGGGCCATGATGTTGGCCGGTGGTTGTTCCCGGCGGAGCTGTTCGGCCATATAGTCCATGTAAGGGCGGACGTGTCGGAAAAAGCGACGGTAACCCTCGCAAAGATAGTTCAGGCCCGGCTGACCGTTGGAGGTGACGGCAAATCGGTTCTTGGGGCATTCTCCGTGGCATGCAAACTCAACATCACATTGCTTGCACTGATCGGGAAGCGCACTCTCCTTAGCGCGTCCAAACTCAACCTGGCGCGGAGAGGTCATCATTTCCACTATGCTGTGGGTATGGATGTTGCCGAGTTTGAATTCCGGAAACACAAAGTGGTCGCAGCCGTAAACATCGCCGTTGAACTCAACCACCCCCGCGTGTCCGCAAGTACGCGACATGGTGCAAATTCCCGGTTCCACTCCAACCCAGTTCGCCAGTGTGGCGTCGAACAGCTGCACGAACACACGCCCCACATCCTCGCGAACCCAGCGGTCGAAAACACGGCACAGGAATTCGCCCCATTGCTCGGGCGTCACGGAGAAGTTGCACAGCTCGCCGGCTGTATCGCGTCCCGATGCCAGTCGGCCCTGCTCTTTACGCTCCACGATAGGCGTGAATTGCAGGTACTTACAGTCAATGCTTTTGAAAAAGTCGTAAAATTCTTCCGGGAAATCAGCATTATAATCGTTTACCACGGCCATAGCATTCCATTCCACTCCATGCTTGCGCAGAAGGTTGATTCCACGCATCACTCGCTGAAAGGAAGCGCTGCGGTCGCGGCTCCGCCGATATTCATCATGGAATTCTTCGGGGCCGTCGATAGATATGCCCACAAGCCAGTTATTTTCCTTGAAAAAGCGGCACCAATCATCGTTAAGGAGAATTCCGTTGGTCTGAATACAGTTCTCGATATGTCGGCCGCCGGCATATCGACGTTGAAATTCCAACGCACGGCGATAGAATTCAATCGGCCTGAGCAAGGCCTCGCCTCCGTGCCATGTGAACAGCACCGAATCCATACTTTGCGACTGTATATACTGGCGGGTAAACTCCTCCAGAGTAGCATCGGACATATATGTGCGCTTCACATCCGGGGTCAGGCCGGCCTTTTCAAGGTAGTAGCAGTACTCGCACGCCATATTGCATGCAGCACCCGCACCCTTGGCCATCAAATAAAGCGGAAATGAAAATGGAGCCGGTATCATAATGCCGCAAAGTTACTATTTTATTTCCGAATCCCCAAATTTTATGAAAACCGACACTGTATCTCAATGATTATCAAAGAAAAGGGCGGCCCGAGGGTCGCCCTTCGCTATGAGAGTTCGAAGTGTCAGAGAATCACCTTGGTAGCCTTATTGCCTTTAACCTCGATGTAGAGACCGCTTTCGGGACGGCTCACTTCCACACCCTGGAGGTTGAAGTAGCGCACGGGAGCATCCTGATCGGCGGTGATAGTTTCAATGCCGGCGTTCAGTTCTGCAGGAAGTGTGTACTTGGCGCAGAAAGATGTCCAGGTGGTAATCTCCTGAGACTGTTCCGCACCCATTGCAGTTACAGGCTTGTTGGGACGCATAAATGCAAACAGTGTGCCCTCTTTCTTGTTGTAGGCGTATACGTTACCGGTGGGCGCTCCGGTGAAGGTGGCCAGACACCAGCTGTTATCCACGTTCGCAGCAAGTGTTTCGGCATTATATTCACGCAGGAAGATACCTGCAGCGGCATTCATGCCGTAGCCGAACACAAAAGCATTTTCCTTTTCGGCCTGAAGAACACCGCAATAGCCGGTTATGTAAGCAGCTTCGAAATCCTTGCGGGAAACAGTACCTTCCACAACATTTCCGTTTTCATCGAGCTTGATGAGAAGGCCTTCGTTCATAGTATTCTGCACGGAGGCGATGGTCTTGTCGCCGGCTTCAATCGTGCCGAGGAACTGAGCGGTGAACCAGTTGCAGTCCACACCGGGCACAAGGCGGCAGTCAACATAGGAAGCCTTGGTCTGACCTTCTCCGAGAGAGGTGGGAAGCGACAGAGCCCAATCCAGCTTACCCTCCTTCAGGGAGGCCAGCGAAGCCTTTGCGCCAAATCCGCTCACCTTGGTGCCGGTGGTGAATTCCTTTCCGCCCAGCGTGAAGGTAGCGGCTTCGGTTCCGGGGGTGGCGGTACCTGCGAAGTAAAAGGTGTCATCTTCGTTTACGAGTGCTGTAAATGAAGATGTGGTGTAAGTACCCTCAGCTGCGAAGTGTGAGGTGTAGTTACCATCCTTATCCAGAAGCACCACGGTGATTTGGTTGGATGCTTTGGGGGTAATGGTAGTGCTGCCGAATGTTACGGCCTTGGAAAGCTGCATGGCAAGTACGATGGTGCCGTCGGATGCTACGGCAATACCCTGAGTGGCAAGGCAATCCTTTTCGCCTTCAGGTCCATTGATGGTCTTGACCCACTTGATCTCGCCTTCCTTGGATGCGCAACCGACAACGCCGAAGTAGTAGCGGTTGGCCACATCGGCAACGCTTTCGCCCAGTTCGAGCTTGGTGCCCTTGGCATCGATAATATTTACCTTCACATCAGCGGTGTACTGACGAGGAGTCACGGCGAAATACACATTATCGCCCGACTCTACTACGCCGGCGAACTTACCGGAAGCATAGTCACCGCTGGTTGAATAGATTGTCCATTCGGGAGTTCCGTCGGAGGCTGCCTTGAAGAGTACCAAATTGTAGGTAGAGGTATTGCCGATCTTCACTTCGCCGGTGAAGATGTCTTCGTTGTTGATGGTCACTGCATCGCCATTGGTGGAGGCGTTCCCCATCCAGTAAGAGGCACCGGAAGCCCCGGCGGCTGCGGATTTGATGATGGTACCTCCCGACGACTGGAGGTAGTCGGCCCATTCAAACACGGGCGCGTTGTCTGCAGCAACGGCTGTGCCTGCAACGCTCAGCGCTGCTACTGCAAGAAAGTTTCTGAGAGTAAAATGTTGCATATAGTAAGGTTTAGAATCCTGTTTTCTGATTTTGCTCGGCAAAATTACAATATTTTTTTTGTTGTGATAATACTAATTAATGAGTATTTTGTAAAAAAAATGTATAAAAAGTGGCAGCCGCCAAAAAAAATGACTAAATTTGCATCAGCTATGAAGCCCTTCTTTCATCACATTATCTCTTTTTTGGCTGTAGTGCTCCTGCTGCTGCCAATGCGCGCAGGCGCTCAGGTTAATACGGATCAGGTGATTCGTATTGGCCGAAACGCGCTTTATTTCGACGACTACGTCCTTTCGATTCAATACTTCAATCAAGCCATTCAGGCCAAACCCTACCTGGCGCAGCCTTACTTCTATCGCGCCATTGCCAAACTCAACCTCGAGGACTATGTGGGTGCTGAAGCCGATGCTTCGGAAGCTCTGCGCCTTAATCCCTACCTCTCCGACGCATGGGAAGTGCGAGGTGTGGCACGGCAGAATATGGGTCAGGACAGCCTCGCTATCGCCGACTATTCCAAGGCGCTCGAACTGCTCCCTCGCAACCGACAGATTCTTTTCAACAAGGGGATGGCTCAGCTCGATATGAAGCATTTCGACGATGCACGCGCAACCCTCGACCAGGTGATTCGATTCTACCCCGGATTCTCCAACGCATATTTGGGACGTGCCCGTATCGCCCTGGCTCAGGCCGACACAACCGCCGCGCTTGCCGACATCGACAAGGCTCTGAGCATCAACAAGGATGCTGTAAATGCCTACATCATGCGCGCCGACATTGCAATAAATTCCGAAGGCGACTACACCGGGGCTCTCGACGATATCGACCATGCCATCAAGCTCCTGCCACGACATGCTGGCCTCTATGTCAACAGGGCATATCTCCGCTATAAGAAGGACGACTACTCCGGCGCAATGGCCGACTTCGACTACGCACTTTCGCTCGAACCTTTCAATAAGGCCGCTCTGTTCAACCGTGGTATGCTCTTGGCCGAAGTAAATGCCAACGACCTCGCCCTGGACGACTTTAACCGCGTCCTCGAAATGGACCCCGATAACTATCAGGCGCTCTATAACCGAGCCCTTATCCACAAAGCCAAGGGAAATTACAAAGAAGCCGTAGAGGATATAGACCGCGTGGCCGAGCGCTTCCCCGATTTCCCCGGCGCAGCCTACCTCCGAGGTGCCATTTGGCAGGATGCCGGTAATTTGGCCAAAGCGGAGAAGGACTACAAACATGCGCAGGCTCTGTCCAAAGCCCTACCCTCAGCCGCCGAAGCGGAAAAGAAAGCCGCCGAAGCTCAGAGTGAAGCTCTGGAATCCGTGCCCTCGCAGGCTTCCGAAAGCCCCGACGCTGTGGCGCGACGTTTCGCTTCGCTCGTAACCGTTGACAATAATGCCGATTTCCGCGATGAATACAACAACACTGCAATCCGCGGACGTGTGCAGGACCGCAACCGTAATGTGGAAACCGAACCCATGATGCTCGTGAGCTTCTATTCCGCACCTACCGAACTGCGGGATTACACATATTATATAAAGGAGGTTGATGAACTCAACGCCACCCGTATGCTCCGATTCCTCCTGGTGGTTACAAATGCCGTGCCTCAGCTCGACGAAGCCACAACGGCCCGCCACTTCGCTTCTATCGAATATTATAACTCTTATCTGGCAACCCATGAGCCGCGACCGGTGGACTATCTCGGGCGCGCCATGGACTTCATCACCGTCCGCGACTACGCCGGTGCCGAAAAGGACCTGAACCGAACCATCGACATGGCGCCCAACCTCACTCTGGCTTACCTTCTCCGCGCCCAGGCTCGCTATGGCCGGTACTTACTCGAAAAGGACTCCCGCACCGGCGATGCCGTTACCCGACTTTCCATCAACCAGAAGCAACTCGACGATATTTTGGACGACTTGAACCATGTGGCTGAACTTTCACCCGAAATGGCCGTTGTTTACTTCAACAAGGGTAATGTTCTCCTCGAAACCGGAGCACTTTCCGAGGCGATGGAGGCCTACTCCAAAGCTATCGAGTTGAAGCACGATTTCGGCGAAGCGTTCTACAACCGCGGATACGCCGCCCTGCGTGCCGGTATGCGCGAGCGTGGAATTGCCGACCTCAGCAAAGCCGGCGAACTCGGTATCGCAGGGGCTTACAACCTTATGAAACGCATGATTCAATAACAGTTTACCGCATCACCTTAAATAACAATAAAAAACTACATAATTATGACAACCTTCACCCCCGCCGACCTTGAGCAACTCAAAGCCAAAGGAATCAGTACCGAAACCGTTGAAGCCCAGCTGGAACGCTTCCGCACCGGATTTCCGTATCTCAAAATCGACTCTCCTTCTTCGCTTGGTCATGGAATCACGCCGGTCAACAAAGACGTGGAAGAGGCCTGCGAGGCTCGTTGGAAGCAATTCCTGGCCGACGGTGGCGACGTGGTGAAGTTTGTACCCGCCTCCGGCGCTGCTTCCCGTATGTTCAAGGCGCTCTTCGCCTTTGTCAACGGCTCTGAGGCCGTTCCTGCCGAAGGTTCGCCCGTGGCACAGCTCATCGAGCACATTCACGAGTTCGCTTTCTTCCCTCAGCTTCAGGAAACAGTGCAGCGTCTCCACGGTAAATCGGTGGAAGAACTCATCACCGAAGATCGTCACAAGGATGTTGTGGCTGCTATCATTCTCCCGCAGGGGATGAACTACGGCGGGCTGCCCAAAGCACTCCTCACATTCCACAAATATCCCGAAGGAGCCACTCGCACGGCTATGGAAGAGCAGCTCGCCGAAGGAGCGCAGACGGCTGCCTCCAACGGTAAGGTAAAACTGCACTTCACAGTATCGGCCGACCACCATAAGCTCTTCGAGGAAAAACTCACAGAGGCAATCCCGGCTATGGAGGCCAAATTCGGCGTGAAGTACGATGTGTCGATGTCGGAGCAAAAACCGTCCACCGACACAATCGCCGTAACTCCCGATAACGAGCTCTTCCGCGACGACGACGGCAAGCTCGTATTCCGCCCCGGAGGACATGGCGCTCTTATCGAAAATCTCAACGACATCGACGCCGAGGTGATTTTCATCAAGAATATCGATAACGTAGTGGGCGATGCTCATCGCGAACCTACCATCAAATACAAACGCCTCATCGGTGGTATGCTCCTGCTGGTGCACGACCGTATGGAATACCTTCGCCAAGCCCTCGACACCCCCGAACCCGCCGAGGACGATGTTAAGGCGGCCACAGAGTTTGTTAACTCTATCCTCTGTACAGCCGACGAAGCTCTCTCAGAAGAGCTCTCGCTTACTGATCGTGCCCAAGCTATTCTCCGAATCTTCGACCGTCCCCTGCGAGTATGCGGCATGGTGCGGAACGAAGGCGAACCCGGCGGCGGTCCGTACAACGCTTACAGCTCCGACCAAAAGTCGATTGCGCCTCAAATACTCGAATCCACTCAGATCGACCTCTCCAAGCCCGAAAACGAGGCTATGATGAAGAAGGCCACACACTTCAACCCCGTGGACCTCGTGTGCTATGTGCGCCGACACGACGGTACCCACTACAACCTCCCCGAGTTCGTGGATCATTCTACCGGATTCATCTCCGAAAAGAGTTTCAGTGGCCGCGACCTCCGCGCACTCGAACTCCCCGGTCTATGGAACGGTGCCATGAGCCACTGGAACACAGTATTCATGGAAGTCCCCGCCGCTACTTTCAACCCAGTCAAGACCGTAAACGACCTTCTGCGTCCCGCTCATCAATAATAATTTTCAACATTAAACGTATAATGGTGAAGAAAGGAAAAATAATAGTTATTGCCGCACCGTCCGGTTGCGGTAAGTCCACAATAATTAACGCCATCCTTCAGGAGGGCGACCTCAACCTCGGATTCTCCGTTTCCGCAACCACCCGCTCTCCTCGTGAGGGCGAAGTACATGGTGTAAACTACTACTTCCTCACCGAAGAGGCCTTCCGCGATGCTATCGCCGATGGACAATTCGTTGAGTACGAGGAGGTTTATCCGGGTCGGTTCTACGGAACACTGCGTTCTGAAATCGACCGCATCACCGATCAGGGTCACAACATCATCCTGGATCTGGACGTAAACGGTGCTCTCGGAGTCAAAAGCCTCTACGGCGCACAAGCCATGACGGTGTTCATACAGCCTCCAAGCCTTGAAGAACTGCGTAATCGCCTCGAGAGCCGCGGTACAGAAAAGCCCGAGGTCATCGACGAGCGTATTGACCGCGCCGAGTACGAACTCAGCAAAGCGCCCGCGTTCGACCGAATAATCGTCAACGACGACCTCTCTACCGCTATCCGACAAACCCACAACCTTATTGACGGATTTATCTCTTTGTAAAGGATTGTTGTTTAAGGTTTTATAAGGCTTGGAATTATGGCAAGAAAACATACCGTTGGCATCCTGGGGGGCTCTTTCAACCCCGTTCACATCGGCCATATGATGCTCGCATCATACTTCACCCAGTGGGGACTGGTCGACGAGGTCTGGCTGACTCTTTCACCAAGAAATCCGCTTAAGGAGCCCGGGCAACTTTTGCCCGACCTCAAGCGCCTCGACATGCTCAACATCGCCATCAAGGGCGCGCAGAAACTCGATATCTGTGACCTTGAGCTTACTATGCCTCGTCCTTCATACACAATCCGTACTCTCGATGAACTCAAGGAAAGGTATCCCGACTACCAATTCAAACTAATTATCGGGAGCGACAACTGGCAGGGGTTCGACAAATGGCGTATGCCCGAGCGAATTCTCGAAGACTTCGGCGTAATGGTGTACCGACGACCCGGATACCCCATCGACCACGATGCCGATGGGATGGAGGTGGTCGACGCGCCGCTGCTCAACATTTCAAGCACTTTCATCCGAAATGCCCTCGCGCGCGGACGCGATGTTAAATACTTCCTCCCAAACGGTGTGTACGAATACATCATCAATAACAATCTTTACAACGCCGCTACTATACTCCGGGAAAAAGAAAACAAATAACCCTTCTAAACCATTATTGATAAATGGACTACAAACCCACCCCCTCGGCTATTGCAATCACCGCTCTGGCAGTTGAATATGTAAGGCTCATCAATAACGTCCGTGAGTATTCCGCCCGCGACTTCCTTCGCGAGGTGCTCCGATATATGCCCCGATTTTACATCACAATAAGCGACCTCAAACCCTACGGCGACCTCGAACCCGATGCCGAAGGCGAGAACACCGACGCTATCCTCGACCAACTCTCCGAAGAAGATCGCGCGCAGGTAAAGCAATCTATCGAGGCTGTCCTGGGTCAATTCGACACATACCTCGACACCCACGTTGAAGATATGCAGTACTCCGACACTCCTGTTGCTGTGTCGCTGGCGGAGCAACTGACCGAAGTCTACGAAGTTATGGCCGATTTGGCGGTGACTGTGGAAGACGCTCCCACTGAAACCCTCTCCGACATAATGAGCGACTTGCTGTTCTACTTCAACGACTACCTCAGCGAAACAATATGCGCCGCCCTAAAAGCAGCAAACTACGCATACCGCAACGCCGACCTCGAAGAATTCTAAAAAATAACTTTCCACCCTCTCAACTTTAAACTCAAAAGAAGCCGTGAACCGATATATTGCCGACCTGATTGACTTCCTCGACGAAAGTCCCGTAAATTTCTTTGCCGTTGACACTGTTCGTCGCCGTCTCGAAGAGCACGGCTTCCTTGAACTTAACCCGGCTCAACGCTGGGAACTCTCCGCCGGCGACCGTCGTTATGTAATACAGAATGGTTCGGCGATTTTCGCTTTTGTCGTGGGCGACCGTGCCGAATCTCCATTCCATATCATTGCGGCACATTCCGACAGCCCCGGATTCCGGCTCAAACCCAACTGCGAAATTACCACAGAGGGTGGGGTAGTCAAACTCAACACCGAAGTATATGGCGGCCCGATTCTCTACACATGGTTCGACCGCCCGCTGTCGCTCGCAGGTAGAGTAATGCTCGACTCCGGGGACCCCCTACACCCCGAAACGCGACTCGTGCGATTCGCTCGTCCGCTCCTCACAATTCCACATCTGGCCATACACTTCAACCGCAGCGTAAACGAGGGCAACAAACTCTCCAAACAGAAGGATATGCTGCCGGTGATGGCTATCGATGATTTCAACCCCGCCCAAGGCCTCATCCGAAAGCTACTCGCGGCAGAACTCAATGTTACCCCCGACGACATCCTCGACTACGACATGAGCCTCTACACAACCGAAGGCGCTCAGTTGGTCGGACTTAACGAAAACATCATATCCTCGGGCCGAATCGACGACCTCTCGATGGTACACGCCGGACTGATGGCGCTTACCGAAGAAGCCGACACCATAACCGATGCAACTCGCGTACTCGCAATTTTCGATAACGAAGAAACCGGTTCGGGAACCAAGCAAGGAGCCGCCTCGCCGATCCTCAAAGACATCCTCAGCCGAATTGTTATGGCGCTCGGAGGCACCCCGGAGGATTACTCCCGGGCTGTGGCAACCTCTTTCATGATTTCCGCCGACAACGCCCACGGATTCCATCCCAACTACGGCGAAAAATACGATCCCACCAACCATCCGAGATTAGGCGGAGGCCCCTGCATCAAAATCAACGCTAACTGCAAGTATATGACCGACGCCGACTCCGCAGCAGTGTTCGCCGCAATTTGCGCTCGTGCCGACGTGCCGGTGCAGTACTTCGTAAACCACTCGGACGTAGCCGGTGGTTCAACATTAGGCAACATCCTCACTGCACAGATACCCTTGCGCGGTGTCGACATGGGCGCACCCGTATGGGCAATGCACTCCGCACGCGAATCAGCCTCAACAGCCGACCACGAATACACAATCGAAGCATTCCGCACCTTCTTCCGCCTTTAAAGGCCAAATGTGCATTATTAGCGAGCTGCGTGGGGATTACCAAAATGTCAATGTACTCTTTGCCGCAGTGTTCCCGGAGCCTCTGCTCGCGGACTTAGACTTGCTTTGTGGGGATTTGCTCTTTTTGTATAGTCCGAGCTGAAGCTCGGGGCCAAAGACAAAGTACCGCTTGCGCGGTGTTGCTTTTGCGGGGCGCTTTGCACTTTTGGGCGTTGGTGACATCGCTAAGCGATGTCCGTACAATCTGTTTAGCTGATTATTTGCGCGTTGGTGGATTGGAGTTATCCTTTTGCTTGTCTTGTTCTTAGGGCGGTTGCGGCTACCGCTATTTTCGTCGCTCTTGCGGCGGGGG
>JAAVGX010000033.1 GCA_014800065.1 Bacteroidales bacterium
ATCCGACTTTAACTTTAATGGAATGTTTATGGCTTGATGCAGTTAGAACCCACAAACCAATTACTAAAGAAGCTGCCGTTCATCTGAAATCCAAGAAGTTAATTGAAGGGCGTGCGCCGAGATATAATATTGCTTTGTCTGTGGCGCGAAATACTAACCAAGTAGGGAGATATACCAAGGAAACTGGTCTTAATAGAAAAGCTTTATTAAAACTTGTGCTACAATTAGCACAAAATGCAGGAAATAAAGGATTTAAACGTGCAGATGTAATGGAGGTACTGGCGCAGAGTCTTCCAGGCGGTTTAACAAGGAGTCAGAAATTAGATTCTGTGTCGAATATGCTTCGAGCGCTACATGATGATGGTTTGTTGGCGAAAACGAACAACGGTAAGGGCTGGCTTATTACAGAGAAAGGAGAGAAGGAGTTGTAGAAATACGCGTTTTCTACGCGTTTTTTACGCGTTTATATTTTAGCATTATATTCTTATGTAATTGATTATTAATATTATATAAGAATTTGTTGTCCGATAACTACGCGTTTTTTACGCGTTTTTCTTGAAGGAATTAATCGAATTTATGAGAATCGGAGAATTAAAAGGTTATCTTCTGGCGGCTTTGGCTGCTGCGGCTTATGGCACCAATCCTGTATTTGCAGTGCCGCTTTATGAACAGGGAATGAATCCTGCCTCGGTGTTGCTGTTCCGCTACATTCTGAGTCTTCCTCTGCTGGCAATGATTATGATGGTGCGTCGCACCGGTTTCGTGCTGCGCAAGGGCGAGATTGGTCCGGTGGTCGTGCTGGGCTTGTTGATGGCGTTGTCTTCGCTCATGCTGTTCCAAAGCTATGAGTATATGAACGTGGGGGTAGNATCCACGTTGCTGTTTGTGTACCCCGTGCTGGTGGCNGTNCTGATGGTGTTTTTCTTNCACGANAAATTCCGNGCCACTGTCGGGATATGTCTGGCNGTGATGAGTGTAGGGTTAATTCTACTCATGAAGCCTCAGCAGGGAGAAGCACCGAGTATGTTGGGATGCCTTTTGGTGATGTTTTCCGCCCTTTCNTACGCATTGTATATTGTGATGGTGAATGTGAACAAATCCATCCGCTGTATCCCCACCACACGACTTCTTTTCTACGTTCTGCTGTTCGGCAGCGCACTCTTNGTGGTGCAGATTGCCACCGGTTCGTCGTTGACCCTCCCNCGTCACACCTGGGGCTGGGGTAATTTAGTGGCTTTGGCTGTGATTCCAACCATTATATCGCTGGGCTGCACCACTCGAGCCATTCAACTGATAGGCTCCACACCAACGGCAATTTTAGGCGCTCTGGAGCCCGTCAGCGCCGTTGTATTNGGAATTATAGTGTTAGGGCAGACGCTCACCACACGCGAGCTTCTGGGCGGCCTNCTCATCCTNGTAGCCACCACCCTGGTAGTAGCCGGCAAACCCGTCGACCGCGCAATNCTCCACGTNCGNAAAATGTTCCCGCGCCGTCACTGATGGCNCNGAAAAATTTTGAGACCGTTTGAATCCTGATAAAAATGGGATTCACNACCCTCTATTCCTCANAAATGAGCTAATTTCTTCTTCAAAAGAAAAGTCAANGNGCCTAAATACGGCTCTTTAACAGGAGCGTTGTTGAGCTCGTTCAGTTTCCGTTCCAGCTTTATTTTAGACCAGTCTTTGTTCTTGGGAAGACTTTCGATGAACCCCCTCAGAGCTGCCTTACGATTAAGTTTTAAAGTCGGATGATTAAGATTCAACCTTTTATTGCTATTGATATCCTCATTCCAATCTTCGTTTGAGGAAGATATAGTTCCGTCAGCCAAGCTGTATTTGATTGAGGCTTCTAAAGCAGGGTCGCCGGGATAGAGGCTTACTAAAGTATTACCTTTGCAGGTGTCGCAATGAGTTTCTCCGTTAGTTTTACCCTCACAAACGGCAACCAAGTTATGATAATCAATTTCCATCCATTCCATCCCGGGTNTTACAGCGGTGTGGGCCCGTGGAACGACATGTTCAATTTTTACATCTCTTGGAANGCCTTCTTTGTTCCTGGTGCGTCCAATTCGCCCCATACAATAGGCACAGAGGTATCCCTGCTCGGCAAGCAATGATTCACGAATATCATTTTTGGTAGAACTATCAAGGTTGTCAAACTTCTCTCCACCGCTTGCTCGGAATTGCGTTAAGCTTATAGGCTCCAGGCCCTTCTTAATTGCAATCATTCTCGGGTTTTAAAAAGGTTAACATTGTTTGAGCCTGTATCAATTCAGGCAGTTCTCCGTAGATCTCCTTCAGCTCACTCAACCGTGCCTGTGCATCTTCGTACTGCTCCATATCGATTAGATTGTACAAATTGGAGAAGGCTNCATCAGCCTCTACATCGCGTGGAATGGAGTCAAGAGTACCGGCGATAATNCTTGAAGCATCGTTGCCGTATGTTTGAATCTTTTCGCAGCGATAACCTTCATCCTTTTTGTATACAATCTCTTGAATCGAATCTTTGGCACTGTTTCGGATTGTAGACATTACCAGTGGCGAGTGTGTGGTGACNATNAATTGCAAAGAGGGAAAAATCCGCCTGAGCGCATGCATAATTTGAGCTTGCCATGAAGGATGCAGATGAGAATCTATTTCATCAATCAATACCGTGCCTTCNGCGTTTTGGATGAGCCTTTTTTCATCCTTGTTCACAAGTTCTATCCATTGTANAATAGAGAACACAATGGATAAGATAGATTTGAAGCCGCTTGAAAGTTCTTCNAGATAGCAAACCTTNCCATCAAGCACAAATTGGGGTTCGAGATCGCGCCCAATTTCTTTAAGGTAAAATTCGTTTTCATTCGGAGAGAGAATTGAAAGACGGTCTATGATCATTCTCCAATTACTTCGCTCGACTTCCGCCCANTCTTTATCAATCTGAAAGTACCGGTTAACCATCCATTGTTTTAATGATGGTAGTCCCGGTTTATCCATATAAGCAGGATTGTTTTGGTCGTAATTTCTTTTTGCCNTGCTTGCGTCTTCTTCTTTTTTTACAAATTCTACATTGGTATAATCAAAAAAACGATGAGCACCGATAGCAAGTAAGTTATATGGAACCTCACCCGGGAAAGGAGAGTAAGAGGGTTTGGGGTAGGAATGCCCCACCACCGTTATACCAGTGTTGTGATATGTTTCGTTTTTCTCTCTCAGCCCATTCCATCCGGCCATGAAACTTGAACCATTCCCTTCATTAATAGTTATGCCGAATGATGTATCTTCTTGGAATTTATGAAGCGCAACTGACTGTCCGTTAAAACAGTAAGTAATAGCGCGTAGCATAGATGTCTTACCGGAAGCATTAGGGCCGATAATGATGTTGATTCCGGGAGTGAAAGATACTTCCAAGTTATCGAACAAGCCAAGATTTTTGACCTCTAAATGTTGTATAAAGGGATGGGTTGACATTTTTTTATTGGTTAAGTTAAGTAACCCTTAAGTAATGGTTAGATATTCTAATGCAAAAATAATTATATTTTTTATAAAGCCCAAATCAAATAGGTAAATTGGAGCTCATTATTTGCTTTCTTACAAGAGTTTAAGCGACCCAATATTTTTAGTTTTAGCCCGAACCAAAAAAGGAGAGCCGGGGGCTCTCCTTTCTGATGTTGCTGAGGTGGGGTTATTTTACGATTTGCTTGGCGGCGAGGGTGCCCTGGCGGAGGATATAGATGCCGGGGGTGAGGTTGTTGCCGTTTACGCGGATGCCCTGAAGGCTATAGTATTCGATAGGCTTTTCGGGGTCGAATTCAGTTTCTTCAAATACTTTCACGCTCTCAATACCGGAAACCTTGCCGTCAGCTTTTGAGTAATAATCCAGCTGGTCCTTACGCTGATAAACACGCACATAGTCGAATTCGGTGTGATAGGTGAATTCGGTGTCGGGAGCCGCTGCCCAGGAGCCGTTGCCTACGGATTGGTTGCAGATGATGTAGAAGGGCTTCGAGAAGGGCCAGGCGAGGAATTCAGAGTAGATGGGGTCGGAATAGTGGGTATTCTTATAGGTGAAATTGAGCTTGCCGTCAACGTAGAATTTGAGGGCTTCCTGAGTCCATTCCAAAGCGTAGATGTGGTACTCAGCCGGGTCAACCGTGCAGTTGCCGCTCTTTGTAGGGCTGGGCTTTTCGGGCTGCCCGAGGTTGGTATCGCCCGGATTAGCCCATGCGGAATGGATGGTCTGGTAAGCTTTATTTTCGGTGTTGATTTGTTCCCAAATATCAATTTCGCCGGCTTGGGGCCAGTTCATGGAAGTGGTAGGCATCATCCAGAATGCGGGGAAGTTACCCTTGTGTGGTAAAGTTTTTATGCGGGCTTCCACATATCCGTTGAGGCAGTAGAACTTGCTCGCTGTGTAGATAGCACCGGAAATCATCTCTTTCTTTTCGGCGGGCTTGAATTCATCGGGAGTCGGGATGCAGTAAGCGGTGTATACACCGTCGCCAATCTTGTTCACGACAGGGCATTCGTCGCCTTGTGCGATGAATCGGTTCCAGGCTGCGTTGTATCGGGGATGATAGCTCCACTTATCCATATCCAGCTCGGTGCCGTTGAATTCATCGCCCCAGATATGTTCCCATTCGCAGTCATCGGCAGGATCGAACGAGCCGGTGATGAGGATGTCGCCGTTGAGTTTGGATGCATCGATAGAGGTGGTTTTGCCCACAGGGATTTCGATTTCGTCCCATTGACGGTTACCACGGATTGTCTGCGGGCCGTAGAGATTGTGCCCGTGACGCAGGGTGAGCGATTGGGCGGAGAAGCCGGGGAGGGTAGCCTTGGGAGCCACCGTGAGGCCTTCGGCTCCATATGCTATGCTTCCGGGAAGCCCGTGGGTATCGTCGGCCATCACGAAGCCGTTTTTAACGTCGAGCTTCAGCGCGCATTCAGGATTGTGAATGTTCANCAGGAAGTCGACAGCAGCCACACCGTCGGCCTGTAAACGTGCGCGATAAACACCCGGAGAGAATGTTTCGGGCAAGGTGATAGCGCCCAGTGCGGCGTCCGACTTACCCTGAGCAACCTCTTCGCCAAGAGCACTCACGAATGCACCGTCGTGGTTGAGGTCGATGTAGAAGTGCATGGGCACACTCTCGCCTTCAAACTGATAGGTGGGCACGATGTCACCGCCAAGCTCGGCATGGAGCACAGTGGCGCTGTGGAAGGTGTGGCGGTTGGTAGATTCGATGCTCGCTGTGGATTGAATATCACCGTTGGTACCGGAAGTTACACCCACTTGGGTGAAGCCCTCGTTTTGAGCCTTGCTCCCGGAGAGGGTGCAGAAATAATCCTCGCCGGAATCAAGACCGGTTTCGAGGTAGGAAACGGTGATTTTCACATTACCGGTGGTACATTTTGCCGGGAGGGTGAGTTCGTTATTGATGATGAGATTGGCCGGGAATTCGGTTGTGGTGAGCTCAGGACCGCCACCGGCCATCGAGAGACCATCGGGCACGGTGAGATTATAACCGTTTTCAACCACCACGCCGCTGACGCAGTAGCCCGCATCGGGCACGAAAACCAATTTCATGCTCTCCCCGGTGGGCGCTTGCGAGCCTTGAACAGATTCGCCTTTGGCGTTCAGCACCTGGCCGTGTTCCGACACCAGAGTAACATCGTTCTGAATATCATGCACCAGCAGCATCACGTCAGCGATAGCGCCGTTGTTGCTAATGATGGTCTGCTGATGGATTACGCCATTTTCGTCGTTACCTCCGGGGTCCAGAGAGTTCCAGTCAATCTTATAGCGCATACGGTAGAGACCCGGTTTGAGGTCGGGCAGCTTGAATGCGGGAGGCTCGATGCCGGGATTGTTGTTGCCCGTGTCGCGTCCTTCGCTGTTAAGGCCGTTATAGAGGGAGAAAGCCATCACNTCGCTGGTGGCGGGGATGGTGCCGTCCTCGCTGAGGATAGCATCGAATTGGCCGTCATTGGCGCGGTCGAGGTACACATAGCCGTGCATCCACGAACCGGTCCAGTCGAAGTTGGCCACAACTTTTTCGCCAGGTACGGTAGTGAAGCAGTAGTTGGTGAGATCGTGGTAGAGCANCAGGTCGTCCGCCTGGTCTACGGCCAGATACTGATCGCCGTCAGAGCTGCAGAAAATCAATCCGTTGAGAGTGCGCGTACCGGCAATTTTGCTGTNTTTGTCGAAGTTGATCGGGTAAGACTCCTCTGCAGCCAAGACAGCCGTAGAGCTCAGACCCAACAACAAGAGAGTCAAAGANCGGGTAAAAGTTTTAATCATTGAGGTATAGGTTTAAGGAATTCGTTGCAAAGATAAGCAAAATAATAAAATATCCAACAGCCTCNGACTCAAAATTTGTGTATTAAGGTCTTTTTTCGTAAGTTTGCAGCGCGGAATTCAAAGAAAAGAACATGAAAACACCGAGAATAGCCGTGTACTGTTCNGCACGGGAAAACTTGCCACAGCACTGGACCGATGCCGCCGCAGCCGTAGGGCGTTGGATTGGCGACCGAGGCGCCACACTCGTCTACGGAGGAGTGGACGCAGGCCTGATGACAATCGTGGCCAACGCCGCCAAAAANCATGGTGCCGGAGTGGTAGGCGTTATACCGGCACGCCTGCGAGGCCGAGTATGCCCCGCCAACGACATCAAACTNTGCACCGGCAGTNTGGACGAGCGCAAACGCACTATGGACATCCTTTCCGACATCTTCGTGGTACTCCCCGGCGGATACGGCACACTGGATGAATTTGCCACCACATTCTCNTACCTCAACTTCACCGGCCAATCNCGCCCAATCATACTGGCCAATCTCGACGGAATCTACAACCCCCTNCTGGCCCAGTTGGAGGCAATGCTCGCNGCCNGNCTGCTGGATGCCCACGCANTGAACAACCTCCACGTGTGCACCAACATAGAACAAATCGAAACCGCACTCAATCAAGCAGTCCAATCCTGAAANCGATGGCAAAAAAATCCAACGTATACACACGCACCGGCGATTCCGGCACCACATCCCTCGTGGGNGGCACACGCGTGGCCAAAACCGACCCNCGCCTCGAAGCCTACGGCACCGTGGACGAACTCAACTCATGGCTCGGGCTCCTCTACGCCGACCCCGCCACCCCCGCCACGGCCCTTCCCGTGCTCNTGAAAGCCCTCAACACACTGTTCGACATCGGAGCCGCACTCGCAACAGAACCCACATCCTCCTGGCAACCAGCCCCAATGCCACAAGCCACCATCGAAGCACTCGAACAAGCAATCGACGAGCTCGACNCCACACTNCCGCGCCACAACCGCTTCATCCTCCCNACAGGCCACCCCGCAGCAGCCCGTGCCAACATTGCCCGCACNGTAGCTCGANGAGCCGAACGACGCATACTCGCCATACCCGAACCCGTCGACAGCAAAATCCTGCAATANATTAACCGGTTGAGCGATTACCTGTTCATTTTAAGCCGCGCNATAAATATTTTTAACCACAAAGAAGAAATTTTTTGGTCGCCCGATTGTTAGTACAAATAAAATTCTTATATTTGCGCACTTTTAAAAAACAGAAACCAAAACCTCAAGAATATGTACTGGACACTCGAACTTGCATCNAAACTCGAAGATGCACCCTGGCCCGCCACCAAAGACGAGCTCATCGACTACGCAATGCGTAGCGGTCTGCCAATGGAAGTGATAGAAAACCTCCAGGAAATCGAAGACGAAGGCGAAATCTACGAATCCATCGAAGACATCTGGCCCGACTACCCCTCCAAAGACGACTTCCTCTTCAACGAAGACGAATACTAANCNGAAATNAGGCNCAATTNTANGNCNTAAATAATTAAAATACAAGCGATTGACAAGACGANATAATAANCTTGTCAATCGCTTTTTCTATCCTTTTGCCGCAAAATAAACTTGCCTATTTTCAGACACTTACTCTACCCGAAAATTTGTTTACTTG
>JAAVGX010000034.1 GCA_014800065.1 Bacteroidales bacterium
GTCGGAATAGTCGGACTGCGGAATCTTCTTAAGGAATGGAATCAGTACCAGGGAAATAAGCGGGATGAGGTACACGAAGAAGGCTCTGTGCCATGTGTGAGTAAGGTCGCCGGCCACGAGGTAGCCCACGGCGAAGGTTGCCAGCACCAGCGCGATGTTACCGATAGCTGAGATGATACCCATCTGCTTAACGCGGTATTTACCGGTGAAAACGTCAGCGATAAGACCTGTGGAGAAAGGCAGAATCAAACCGCAACCGGCACCGAGGAGGCAGCTCAGGATAATCAGCATATTGAGCGAGCTTGAGAAGATCGAGAGTATACCCGCAGCAATATACATTATTGTACCAAGGGCAATTACTGCAATCTTATGCTTTGACTCGGAGAGCTTACCGGACAGGAGCACAAACGGAATAATCACCAGGTTGGGCAACACGGTGAGCAACTGGATTTTGAAATCGGTTGCATCGGTGAAAATGCTTCTGAGGCTGCCTTCGATAGGTGTAACAGCCAGACCCGGGAGGTCGACGGCAAGCGACAGTGACCAAATTGCAAGGACTACTATCATCGAGATAGTACCTTTACCTGTTTTTACTTGCATAGTCTTACGAATTAGAGGTTGAATGAAAAAAATATTATTCTGCAGTTACGGTCACGCGGTCGCCATTGAAAACGCCAAGGCCGAGTTGGTTCATTATGGACTTCACGGCAGCCTGAGCTTTGACAGAATTGCCGGCAGCATCCAGAGGAGGAGCGAATGCAGCCACACCCATCACGCCGGGTAGAACGCCCAGCACACCGCCGCCAACACCGCTCTTAGCGGGGATTCCGGATGTGTACATCCAGTCGCCGGTGTTCTGGTAGAAGCCGACAGAGGAGATAAGGGTAGTGATTTTTGGAGCGAGTTCGGGGGCGAACACCTGCTGCTTGGTTACGGGATTCAGACCCTTGTTGGCGATAGTACCTGCGCAAATCGAGAGCTGCGAAGCCGTGATTCCCACCGAGCACTGACGTGTGTAGAGGTCGAGGCTCATTGGCACATCGTCGTAGATTCGGTTGTAGTTCTTGAGCAGCCAGGCGATTGCGCGGTTGTTGAAGTTGGTGTCCGACTCGGATTTGTAGAGTTCGTCGATTACCTGTGCTTCGGAGCCGCACAGTTCGGTGAAATTGTTGATTATTGCTTCCCATTTCCCCCACGAGTCACCTTTAGGCTCGACCATAGAGCAAGCAGTAATGGCACCGGCATTAACGAGTGGAGTGGAAGGATGATCGTTCTCCAGAAGGATGGCGAAGATTGAGTTGAAGGGGAGGCCGGTAGCGTCGGCTCCGATTTGCTTGAGGACAGCATCGGCCCCATGCTGCTTAAGAATCAGAATAGCGGTGAGGACTTTGGAAACGGATTCGATACCGAATTTATAGTCCGTATCGCCCACGTTGATGGTGGTGCCATCGAGGAGTGTGACACTGATACCGAAAAGGTTAGGGTCGATGTTGGCCAAGAACGGGATGTAGTCGGCGTTGTGTCCGCCGCTGATGTTCTTACACTCGTTGTAGGCTTGTTCGACTGCAGCCTTGATTTGGGAACGGGTGATGGTCTTGTCCATAATAAGTGAATCGTTAGAGGGTTAGTAGAATTAGTTTGTTTATGGATATTCCAACGAAAACGGATTAAAAAAGTTTACAGGCGCCCTAACTTTTTTTTATTTGCAATGTTGAAAAATTAAGAGTGGTTCAAGACTATAGCATAACAAGCAGCCACCGCGGAAAATTTATATTATTATACATTTTAATTAACGTAATTACCTATGAAGAGTACAGCCCTTCTGATTACTGCCCTCGCAGGGGTGTTTGTGCCAATCTGCGCGAGTGCCCAACGAGATTCCCGCCACGATCATGGTGTTGTGTCAGTGGTTAACAGCGACACCGTAGATGCCATGCGAGTAGAAAAGCATCTGAAAGAAAATGCGCCCGCCTCGCCCAACGATAATGGTCTGCCACGCTTTGCGATTGTGGGCAAGGACCATAAATACTATATAGGTGTGGGCGCACAATTCCTGGGGGAAGGCGTGTTCGATTTCGGAGATGAGATGTCGTCGGCCACTCTGTTCACCCCCTCGTCCATTACGGCATCCACCCCGGGCAACCGCAGTTCGCTCGGGTTCGGATGGCAGTCATCGTCCATCTACCTGAATGCGGTAGCGCTTCCGGGCACGGAAAATCAGGTAGGGGTATTCTTCAAAGGCAATTTTATGGGTAATAACAACTCGTTCAACTGCTTCCATTTCTACGGCAAATACCGCGGGCTGTTGGTTGGTTATACTACGAGCCTGTTTGCCGACGGAGCCGCCGAGCCTGTTACCATCGACTTCGAGGGTCCCAACGGCTACCCGTTCATAACTCTGTTCACAGCCTCATGGACCCAGAAGTTCGNCAAGCATTTTTCGGCAGCTTTGGGTATAGAGGCACCCACAACATCGATTACCACGGGTAATCATACCGAAACAGTGAACCAGCGNATCCCCGCCATTCCGGTGTATGTTCAGTATNCCTACGCCGACGGCAANGCNCACGTTCGACTGTCGGGACTCGTGCGCCCCATGCAGTACCGCAACGAAAAAACCTCGGCCAACTCAACGATGACGGGCCTGGGCGTTCAGCTGTCGGGCATNACACCGGTNGCNGGNCCCGTAAGTTTCAGTTACAACGCAGCTTANGGCCGTGGAATCGGCAATTATCTGCAGGATGACAACGGCCTCGGTCTTGACGCCGTAACCACCACCGAAGCCGGACATTTAGGCATGGTGAAGAGCCTTGGACTCACCGCAGGGTTGAATTTCGCCATTACCCCGAAGCTGACCGCGAATCTNGTTTACAGCCATCTGAGCAACTGGCTTCCCGAAAATGGAGTTGTCGACGGCGATCAGTACCGCTATGGCGATTATGCCGTTGCAAACGTAATCTACGCTGTCAACAAATTTGTATCAGCCGGTATTGAGTACGATTACGGGCACCGCAAATCNTTCGGCGGNGAAGGNCTCCACNCCAACCGCCTGCAAGTGCAATTTGCAGTAACATTCTGANGCGAATCGGTATAATCGGATTTGGCTGTGTCGCCACTTGGGCGACACAGCCTTGGATTATGTTGATGATAAAGGTGTTTCAGGCGCTGAATCCGAGCTGAGGACGGGCAGTGGTGATGCGCTCGCGGGAGCACAGTTCCACCAGGCGGTCCATGTTGACCTTTTGGTCGCCGTTGAGAATCCAGTTCACGGTGTTTCGGCGTACGATGTTCTCGATTTCGCCACCGGAAAGGTCGAAGAGGTTACCCAGTCGGTCGGCCTGGTCGTCGGACAGCTCGGGGAGCATAATTTTCCAGATTTGGGCACGAGCCTGAGCAGTAGGCTTTTCGTACTTGATTTTGTACAGGAATCGGCGTTCGAAAGCTTTGTCGAGGTTCGAGGTCAGGTTGGTGGTGGCAATCAGTATGCCGTCGAGGGTTTCCATTTCCTGAAGGATGATATTCTGGATGGAGTTCTCCATCTTATCGACAGCGCGTGAAGCTCCCTCCATACGCACCCCCAGAACGGCATCGGCCTCGTTGAAAAGCAGAATCGGGGCGACGTCGGCGTTTCGGCAGATGTTTCGATAACGGTCGAAAAGGGCTTTGATGTTCTTCTCGCTCTCGCCCACCCAACAGCTTTTTATTTTGTCGANGTCCACACGCATGATGTTACGCCCGGTACGCTTTGCGAGCTGGTAAACGGTTTCTGTTTTACCCGTGCCGGGGGCGCCGTAGAAAATGCAGCAGAATCCCTTGCGCATACCGGCGGCCTCCATTCGCTGCTGAACCTTAGCGAAACGGTCCTGCTCAAGGATAGAAGCCAGTTCGGCTACCTGCTTGCTCTCGGCGGCATTATAGATCAGATTCTTCTCGGCCAGTTCGTGATGGTCGATGAGTCCTTTCTGCGATTTACCCGCCTGGGCGATGTTGAGCTCGGCCAGAACTTCGGTTTTGGCATAGTCGGTAAGTTTGAAGGTGTCGGGACGACCCATACCATCCTCCTGAGCGTTTTCGATGAGCTTCTGGTTGAACAGTATCATCCTGCGGCTACGCAACGCCCGCTTCAGCCATGCGGGAATTTCATCGTCATCGAAGATGTTTTCGATATCGTTGAAGTTGATGGCATCGTCGTTGTTCTGAATGTACAGGTGCGCCATGTAGATGAANAGCATGCCNACCTCGTCATTCTCTATGCCCAGCCNTTTTAAGGNGCGGGCAAATACGGTGTTGGGGATTTGGTCGAGCATCTCGAAGGTACGATCGCGCAGCTGTTCCTCGCCGACTTCGTTATTGTCCATCTCCTTCATGAGCTTTGCGAAACGGTCGAAGAACGTTTGCGTATCCTCGATCGGCTCCTCGGTGTGAACGTAGGGATGATTTTCGCGCAATGCTGCCAGTACCTTCATCGGCACGCGGTAGGTGACGGAGTCGCCGTTTCGCGAGGCGCGGATGTAGTGATGACGCTCAAGGTCGTCCACAAAATTGGCCAGGCGCAAAATCTTGGTGGTTCGGCACTTTAGAAATGAGGCAATCTCGGAGAGCATAATTCGCCGGTCCTCACTCCGGTCAACAAAAATTGCCAGCAGCACGGTTTGAATTTCGCCCAGCTTCAGCTTGCGCGAGGCGTACTTTACAAGCGGGAGTACCTGCTCGAAGAATTCCTCGCTCAGGCGAGAGCCTTCGGCCTGTTCTACAATGTGCTCGAATGCTTCGAGGATGCTCTTGGGTTTAGCAACAACTGCGGTGCTGTTGTTTTCCTTTGCGGGTGCTTCGAAGTCTTCGAAAATGTCGGTCTTGCGGATGGAAAGTTTTCTCATAGTGGTACGTTTTTTTGTTGACAGCGCAAAATTAGGGACNAGTTGTATCATTTGGTGATACATCTTCCGAAAATGTTGAAAAAAATTTGATTAAGGGCGGTAAACGCAAAGATTAAGCTCGCGGCAATCCATCATGCCGCGGTAANGAGGGAGTAAAATCGTATAATTGAAAGCATTTGTGTTTTTCGGTGATTATTCGGNTGCAAAGGTATGATAAATTNTCGAGACGAGCAAATTTTCGAGGCTGAATTTTTCGGGTGTCCGGGATATTATATAATGATAAAGCCCGTCCGGANTCNGGACGGGCTTGGACTGNATTTGCTCAGCTTCGNTTCTATTTGATTTGAATNATTGCTCCGGCAGAGTGGGCTGTCAAGGCGGGGTCGTACTGGCTTTGGAGGGTGGCCACGCCTGAGGCGAATGTGCCGGGTGTGGCTGCGGTCATGGCGTANGTCAATGAGTACGAGCCTTTGGGGAGGTAGGAGATGAANAGGCGCGTGGAGGCGTCGCGGTTTTCGCGGTAGAAACAAATTCCGTTGCTCCACACCCAACCGGGGAGCTGGTCGCGGGGTTCGAGCCCGGCGGGGCGCTGGTCGGTAATGGCCACATATTCGAGCTGACGTTTTGCGGTGATGAGCAACTGCACACGCACTTCTTCGCCGCTCTCGAAGGTGTCGCTCTCAACCCACTGCCCGTTTCGCTGCACCATCAGGCGCTTGGTTATTTCGAGGTCGTCGGATTTGAACGCGGGCACATTCTTCATCGGAGCGCTGAATACGGACACTATCGACCCGTAGGAGGGCGTTACGCCGTTGGGAGCGATTTGGATAACCGACCCGGGTGCCACTTTCTCGGCAAAGTACCCTGTTCCCAATTCCGCNTGGGCGAACATGGCCGGAGCCCCGTCGATGGTGATGGGCNGGACGGAGGTCATANCNCTCCACACCGTGCCCGTGAGCAGGACGGAGGAGATGATGTAGTCGGGGTTGCAGGCNCCAAGGTCGTCGGTGGCTTGNGCCTGNAGNATTACCCACTGGCGCAGTTGGTTGAGAACGGGATNGCCGGGGGTCACCTTTGCTACTGCCTGGATAATGTTCCCGTAGGAACGCATGTCTTTGACGGAGGGGAATTCGAGCCCGCGACCGGGGGCGTACTTGCCGTACTGCTCTATCGAGCTAACGATCAGTCGCGCTTCGTCGGCAAACCCGTGGGCGTTGAGGATGAGGGCTGTATAGGCCTTGTCGCTGAGGTTCATTTTGCGCCATTGNCCTTTGAGGGAAACGCACGNTTTATTAATAAGGTGTTCACCGGCCTCGGAGGGAGCGATGTCGGGGAACTGGGTCGCTATCAAGGCGTACTGTTCGTGGAGCCATGTGGCCTTTTTGTCGTCAAGAGCNTTTTTCTCCACAAATCGGAAAGCACGGTTTACGACGGGCGATAGTTCCGCGGGTAATTTACCGAATGAATTGACGATNCCGAGGTCCTGAAGCGCGCTTACAGTCACCCAAACGGAGGATTGCTCGTCGCTCCATTTCGCCCAGCGGAAGCCGCCGTCGGAGTTCTGCAACTCCTGCAGCGCTTTCAGGGACTGCACAATGACGTATTCGCATCGCGCTGAGTCGAGAGCCTGCGACAAGGCACCCATTCTGTCGGTGTTGNTCTCGGCAGCCTGCACCCACGGGGTTTGGTTCAGCAGCAGTGTTTTGAGGTCNTCGTTCNTCTCGAGCATACTTGTGAGGGCTTGTTGGTCGGGGTTCGCCTTCCATTGAGCAAGTACCGAAGCAATGCGGGGATTTGAGCCGACGATGTGCTGAGCCATCAATGCCGACCCGAGCTGAGTTGTTATCGCTCCGGTCATCGAGAAGTCGTTCCACTGCACTCCACGCATGGCCTTGACGATGGTCCAGACGGGGTTCTGACAGTACTGGAGTGTGGTTTTGGCATCCTTGGCTGCGGGAACTTTGAGCGTGACGGGTTCGCCATTTGCATCGAGGTAGAATTCTTTGGATTCCACCAGTATTTGGGAGGATGCGAGGATGGGGATAATGTCCTGCTCGCCATCGGTATAGGTGCCGGAAGCGGCCTTAATTCGATAACCTACGGAGGCCATTTCGGGCGCAGCGGTCACAGGCGCTTCGATTATCGCAGAACCTTTAGGGGCCAGTTGGACTGTGTTGCGCACGGTGTTGATGATTGCTCCGTCGGCGGGATTGAAGATTTGGAATTCGGTGGTGGCTGTTGTGGAGGAGTCGGTGTTGTTGAACACTGTTGCGCGGAGGGTTGCCGAGTCGCCCTGGCGCAGGAATCGGGGCACGGCGCTCTGCACCATCACCGGTTTGGATGCCAGTGCGGTGGCGTTGAAGTTAGCGGCGAGGACATCGGACGTCCAGCCGAACATATGGAAAGCCCAGGTGGTGTTGGCGTTGGGAACGGTGAATTCGATTGCTACCACGCCCTCATCATCGGCCAGCAGTCGCGGCATCCAGAAGGCCTGGAGAACTTCGGCCTCACGCATCTCAACCTCGGACATAGCCTCTTCCCCTGTAGTTATGACGGCGCCGGTTTTCATCATTTTTTGTTCGCCGTAGGCTACCCCGGGTTCGTACTCCACTACTTCATTGAGTACCATGCTCTCCTCAACATCGTCAGCGTCCGCAGAGGTTACTGCCACACCGGCTACACGCCCGGCAGAACCTGTGTAGGATTTCATCTTTCTCTCAACATTTCTTGAGCCAAATAAATACACGAACTCAGGCACGTCAAACCGGGGAGCGCGAGCTTTGGAGTTGACCGGAAGGGAGTAATCGGTTGAGCGGACATAATCATAAGGGAGTACGGTTCGCATGTAGAGCGAAGCTGACGGAAAATAGAAATTGAGACGCTGACCGTAAGGACTCAGCAGGTCGAGTGCACGATTATACATAGTGGCCACTGCTGCTGCGGAAGCGGCATCGGATCCCTCGATGCGCATGCGCCAGACTTCCTTCTGACCGGGGGTCAGTTTATCACGGAAGGATTCTACGGAAATCTTGATATTTTGTGGCTCCACTCGGCGAATTTCTATGCTTCTTTGGCAGATAGAACCGTCCTTTTGGAGATAGAGGTTGACATTGACATCTTCCGTCCCGAAAAGGGGCAGCGTGATGTTGTTGAACCCTTTGCTGAGGTTGTATTTACGAACTGCTGCGATACCGTCCTTCGTGTTGATAACGGCAAACGCAAATGCTTTATCCTCAGCGGTTCCAACCTGAACCCGGACTGATTTGGAATCTGTGGAGGCGGAGAGTTCTTCCCGGAGCAGGAACAACGCTGAGGTAGCGGGTACTTGATTTTTGGCTATGCTGTAGAAATAAAAGTTATCGCTTACACTATCATCTGCCAGCTCTTCATCCTCAGGTTCAACGGACAGATAATACTCCTGCGCAGGGAGGTCGGAAACATCTACCACAACCTCGCTGCCGGCTTGCGCCTTACCGCTGCGAACCACCTCATGGCCGCGNGTGGTTATTAATTCCCANGTGTAGTCGATTTTTCCGAAGTCGTTATTTACATCCTTTGCCTGAACATTGAACTTGAAGGGCTCATCGGTGGAATATTTATCTTTGAGGTTTCCAAAGCTGAAATTATATGGAACATCGAAGCGGAAAAGTTTCGACGCGGTCGCAACCTCAGCCGCAGCGGAAGTGACGCTCACCTCTGCCTTGAACAAATCATAATCGTCCTGATCGGTTACAGAATCGCTTNCAACCTCAAATTCAAATCGGCCAAGCGAATTTGTTTTGACTATTTTATCAAAAAGGATGTCGGAGTTGCCGTACCAACCGGNTTTAATAGTCAAACGTGCCTGNCTATCAGCCACCGGCATTCCGGAAAGGGTGGTTGCCACTCCTTTAATAGTAACTTCGGTTTTTGACATTTTAAGGGAGTCGATGACTACCTCGAACACCGGAGCCTTGAAATCGCTGACCNGNATTCGGCAAGCCCCGGTGCGGTTGCCGTAGGATGCAATGAGGGAGAAGGTTCCGGTGAGCCCGTCGGCGGGGAGGGTGAAGGTGCCGTCGGCGCGGCCCATGGCGTCGGTGACTACATCCTTGGAGGCTATATTTTTACCGTTGGCATCGCGNAGCGATACGTTGATGTTGGTTTTGCCTAAGGGGGACTTCTTCTGAGACACATCTTTTTTTCCGGCNACTACTACCCACGATACCACTTCNCCGGGATGATAGAGGGCTCGATCGCTAAGCACATTTATAGAATATGCGGTTTGCTTGGGTTCTTCATCACCGAAATACAGCGATATGTCATCATCGAAATTGTATNTATTNCCTTGGTAGCNGAATTCGAGGGCNTGATTAAANCTACCGCCATTGTTCCACTTTCCGAAACGAAGCACGCCNTCTGAATCGGTTCTGCCAAGGACTCGGTTTATAATAGCACGGNCGCCCATGACTTCGACANCGCTTACGGNAGCACCCGTTTTGAAGTCGGTAACGATAGCCACGGCTTCGTTTTTATAGTATGTCACGATTGGGATGATTGGAGTGGCTTCGATGTTGAAAACATTGAAGTCCTTATTGCCATTGAGTTTTATGCGAACGGCGTAGAGTCCCGGGCCCGGTACCGAGGCCTCCACGGTATGGTTATCATACACCGAATCGGGCTCAAAGGCAAAGGTTACGGCCGGCGACAGCGAGGCTATCTCCTTGTTGCTGAGGTCGGTCTTGCTGATTTTGCAAAATTCCAGCTTTACGCTCTTGGCGTTGTAGGTCTGTACATCGAAGGNNAAAGTTTCCTTTANNGGCACAAATCGACGCATTTTGACNCTTATTGACGGGGCTGTTAACCTTTCGACACATTCCTTCAGGTAGTTGTTATACGGGAATTNAGGGTGGGCNGCTATGGCCTCGTTGACATCTTGTACTACCCGTTCCCGCGCCAAATCATACGTGTTGTTGGGGGTAACCACACCTGCTCGACATTCTCGGTTCTGAAAGATTTTTATCAGCAGCAGTGCGGCCCATTCATATTGCTTGTTTTTCTCATATTCCTCCAGAGTCTTATTCAAATTGTAGTATTGTGGAAGTTCCTTAGCCAACCAGTAGAAATAGGCCGCCGAACCGGGTTGGCAGAACTGNGAGAAAGGTTTGTCTGAATTGGACCACGAGTGAAAAAGCGAACGGAAGTCGTTGAATATCAATGTATCNCCCGGAGTAAGGACTGTGGGGATAAATTCCTCTACCTTAACGTTGGCGGCCATTTCTCCGGCTCGTTCGTAGAGGGCATTTATGGTGTCGGTAAACTGCTCGCTGCTCCATGCCGCCACACTGTCGGCGGGCACTTCGCGCCCTCGGATTTGCCAGCGGTGGTTAGAATAGTAGCCGTCCAGAAGTCTTGCCTCGATTGCAAGCTTCAAGGCCTGCTCGGGGGTGGTAAGATGAATGTTTTTGCTATGCGTGTGCAAGTAATCTAGCTGTGCCCCGATGTTGTCGGGCTCTATTTCCCGCATCGCTTTAAGGCCGCTCAGGAGTGCCCGAAGGAAGTCCTGACCGTCGGATTTGGCTGCGGCGGCTTGCATTTCACGGTCGGCCTGTTCAAGGACATCCTTGGGAAAATTGAAATCCGGTGCCGGTTTTTCTTGGTTCTTATTTGGCATGGCGATGGCAACTACTGATATTAAAACAAAACTCAGACAAAGGATTAAAAAAGCTGATTTACGCATGGCAAAATGTAAAAAAAGCGCGGCAGGTGTTTATATGTCACCTGCCGCACTCAATTAATCAAATTGTTTACTTATTGAGGCCGCAGGCTTTGCACTTCTCGTTGATTTGGGTGAAGAAGTCGTTGCCTTTGTCGTCTACCAGGATGAAGGCGGGGAAGTCTTCTACTTCGATTTTCCAGATAGCTTCCATGCCCAGTTCGGGGTATTCGAGCAGCTCTACGCTCTTAATGGAGTTCTGTGCAAGGATAGCTGCA
>JAAVGX010000035.1 GCA_014800065.1 Bacteroidales bacterium
AGATTATTGCGTGCTCCCATTTGCGCAGACGCCGGCCTATGTATGCCTCGAATGGGCGACATAGGTCGGGGACGTAGCGGTAGCGCTGCTTGGGAGGGGTTTTTATGTACGCTTTCATAGTATTTTTGCCTTGTTTTGATGGCATTTGAGACATCGCAAAGCGATGTCCCTACAATTTTTGGGGCAAAGTTACGATGTGATTTTTGGGAATTATTGTGTGATTTGCGCAATTTGACTTTTCTCTCGTTGTTGCCTTTGGCTCACTTGTTTTGGCGGGTGTGCCGAGCTGAAGCTCGGCGACAAAGACAAAGTGCCGCTTGCGCGGCATTACTTTGGCACGGTTTGGGCGTTGGTTTACAGCGTGTTAGGTTACTGGTCAAAAGGACGCTCGGAACGAGCGTCCGTACATTTATTTGGCTTCAGAGGGGGTGTTTCAGTCGAGTTGCTGCAAGATTGTTTTGCAGTGATTGCCGAATGTGGTGTCTTTATATTGCTCTGTCAGAACTTTGAGGATTTCTACTGCCTTTCTTTTCTTATGCAGTTTGAGGTATGCCACAGTTAGGTCCCACCCGGCTTCCTGGAGGTCGTCGGTGTAGTAGCTGAATTTGCCATATTCCTTGATGCATTCTTTGTAGCGTGCTTCAAGAGCCGGCAACTCTGTTTTTAATTCATCGATTGAAATTGATGTTACGTCGAATTCGCCTTTGTTTGCAGTGATGTACGGAGCACTGGCGTACAAGGCGGCGTCACAAAGTTTGCCGTTCATTGTGTTTATGCTCGGAATCAGTACGATGAGGACAACCGCAGCAGCTGTAATGGCGGCCGAAATCCAAGGACGGAATGAGCGCCACAAGTTTTTCTTTTTCACGGCGGGTAGAGGTAATGGTGCAGGTCCTGCAAATCCTTCTGCCATATGTTCGACAGCTTTGTCAGTGACCTCGACCTCTCCATCAATATTGTTAAGCACTACTTCGTTATCTTCATCAATCGTAGCTTTCAATACGATGGAAGGGAATACTTTACATTCATCGACGTGACTAAAGCTGGTGCTTAACTGAGCATGATGTAGCTTCGTAGTGGAGGGCTCTTTCACGATTTTTGCAAACTCTTCATCGCTCATATGAAGCATGGCAACCTCAAAGTCGGCATTATCTTGTTCGGCTTCCTTGATTAAACCGTTGATTATGAGGTTGTCAAGGTTCTTTTCTAAATCTTTTTCTTTCATAATCTTTAGGTGTTACTCAAAATACCGAGATAGCGCACTGTGTTGAGAACTCGCGCCTTCAACTTATCCATGCAGCGGTTCTTTGTTGTGATGGCGCTGCGCGAAGAGCTGTAATTCATTGAATCGGCGATTTCCTTCATGGAAAATTATCGAAGTAGTATAACTTCAGAATCTTATTGCAGGGATCCGGAATATAGCTTAATTCGGCAGCCAGAACGGCCTGCATGTCGGGGTCCTCATAGATTGAGGTCTCTGCGATTTTTTCTTCGGTATATTTCTTTTCGAATTCATCGCGATTAAAAGTTTCATCGTCATAAGAGTCAATATCTTGAGGGCGACGAGTAGCTTTTTTGTTCGCTTGGTTCCACCCCATCCTGAGGATGTAGGCTTTCCAGTGAGTGTTGGCATCTACTCGACCATGAATTATATTGTTGCGAACATCTATCCACACATCAGTGTAGATGTCCATAATTTCATCGTAGCTGATATTGAAATTCTTGCGCAGATAGTTGATGAAGAGCGGTTTCAGTTCTTCATAAAACTGCCGGACTATGTCGTTGTAATCGTATGGCATGGTTTGTTGAGTGCGTTTTTCTCAATTAAATGCAAATTTAATAATTTTGCACCAAACGACCTCACACTCTATGCTGATTTTTTCCTTAATCCAAAGAATTGGTCTGCATATGGTTCATGATAGTGCCGGCGAAGGGACGTTGGCCCACTTGGCTGAATCCGATTTTTTCGTAAAGCGCACGAGCGTTGTTATTTTCAGGCTCAACCAGTAATCCCGCGGGTAGTCCGCTCCGGCGTGCTTTTTCGATGGCGAGGCGGAGCAGGGCAGAGGCCACGCCTTGTCGGCGGTACGCCGGTGCTACGGCTAAAGTGTCGATATATAGTTCACCGGCTGCGGTCTCATCGCCGCCCTCGGAGATGTTGAAATTCAGTTCTTTCAGGAACAGGTCGGCAGTGGGGACACGGAGTTCGTGGAGCTTCCCGCCATCGTAGCAGATGCAAGCGCCGATTGGTCGGCTCTGAGCATCGATGGCTACCAGGGCGTTACGATAGCTGTACTGAGTGTCGGAGCGCGCGGCCAGTCGTCCGAAGATTGCCGAAGTAGCTTCAACCGTACCTGCAAGCTGCTCGCAGAGTTCAACCCCGATGGCCTGAGCCACACACTCACCCAAAAAAGAAGCATGTTCGGGCTTCCCGGATATTATGCTGAACATATCAGTTTTCATGTTTAGTCTTGGCCGGAGTAGCCACAGCGTTGGAAATATACACGGTAAATACGGGGAAGAGTATCAGACCCATTGCCGACAGTACGGTTGCCAGTGCTTCGCCAAGGGTAGTCATTTCGGAGATATTGGATCCCACCGTGGTTGTGCAAAGGATGGCCCAGTAGATGGCTGAACGGAAAGAATGGATTTCGGGATTGATGGATGCTTCAGCAACGTAGAACATAAGGCTTGCGAAGTACATCATAGTCAGAAGCAAAAGCATATATGCCGAGAACATACTGAGCGACTTTCCGAAGCGCATGGTCCTCAGCACCGACCCCAGCACAAACACCGCGCGAAGAATCGGCAGGAATTCAAGCACAAACTGCCATTCACCCGATGGATGGATGCCGAAGGCCCAAAGAATCTGTATGTAGGGAATACAGATAAGGAACGATGGTAACTGGCTGATAACGTACTTTTTGCGATTATCGCTTATGAACCATCCCAGAGCGATGTCGATAAGGAAAATCACGCAAACCCAAAACTCCACACGAAGATATATATGGCTGGTGTAGAACGACTTGGCGTTAACGACCTCATAACTCATCAGCGCCACTAAAAGCGACGCACCCAGAAGCACCACCAAATGGAGGCAGAACATAATGCCGCTGCGGTAGCCGTCGTTGTAAGCCGCCGTTTGAGTCTCGTCGATCGGCATCGGTTTTGAGGGAGCCTGTTGTTGTGTGGTATCCGTCTTTTCAACCTGCTGTTGGTCAGTGGGTTTGTCTTTTTCACTATCAGTTGCCATAGGAATATGAATTTCAGGGTTAGCAATGTAATGCCCGGTTTAGAGTAGGCTTTTGAAATACTAACAAACGATTATCCGGTTTGGTTGCCGCGAATAAAAACATTCCCGAGCATAAATCCAACTCGAAGAACTCGATATTTTGAAAGTTTAACAATTATTCCGCGCCCGCATTTTGTTTAATCAGATGAATTCTTCGTAATTTTGCCCACTACATACTTACATACTAACGCTAACATTATGGAACTGATTAAAGATAAAGAATTTGGAGGCGAACGTCCGCTATTCGCGTCAAAAGATTTGCGCCTTGAAAACTGCACCATCCACGCCGGCGAAAGCGCACTCAAATGTTGTGCCAATATCGAGGCCGTAGGCTGCACATTCGAGGGAAAATATCCCTTCTGGCATGTGGATACATTCCGTGTGGAACGATGCACATTCACCGAGGGAGCACGCGCAGCACTCTGGTACTCAAAGAATTGCACCATGATAGATACGCAGGTGGATGCCCCGAAGATGTTCCGCGAAATGGATGGAATTTTCCTGACCCGTGTCAACATTCCCGATGCTCAGGAAACCCTGTGGCACTGCCGAAATGTCGACATCGAGCAGGTATCCGTAGCCAAGGCCGACTACCTGTTCATGCACAGCCGCAACATCCGCATCGCCGACTACACCCAGCAGGGCAACTACTCCTTCCAGTACTGCGAGAACGTAGAAATCCGAAATGCAAAAATCGACTCCAAGGATGCCTTCTGGAATACCGACAATGTAACCGTGTACGATTCGGAACTCACCGGCGAATACCTCGGATGGCACTCTAAAAACCTCACTCTGGTGCGCTGCCGTATCTCCGGCACTCAGCCTCTCTGCTACTGCGAAAACCTCACCCTCGAAGATTGCGAATTTGCCCCCGATGCCGACCTCGCATTCGAGGACAGCGACGTAAAAGCCACTATCCTCTCTGAAGTTACATCCGTGAAAAATCCGCGCTCAGGTTGCATCAAGGCTAAAGGTTACGGTGAGATAATTCTGGACGAAAATATCCTCGCCCCGGCCGATTGTAAAATTGAAACAATCGCCTGACCATGACCATCGACCATAGCTATTTCGACATTGCTCCCGATCGTCGGAATTCCAATTCCTACAAGTGGGATGTGGAGGAAGTCGGCCCCGACGTAATCCCTCTTTGGGTGGCCGATATGGATTTCCGCGTGGCTCCGCCCATCATTGATGCGCTTCGCGCCAAGGTGGAGCACGGTGTGTTTGGCTACACCTATGTGCCTCAAACCTACTATGATGCGGTGAAAAAATGGTTCCGGACCCGTCATGACTGGACCATCCAACCGGAACACATTATATATACTATCGGCGTTGTTCCGGCAATTTCAGCTATCATAAAAGCCGTGTGCCAACCGGGCGACAAGGTGATTGTTCAGACACCGGCCTACAACTGCTTCTTCTCTTCGATCCGCAACAACGACTGCATTCTGGCGGCTAACCCGCTGCTTCGCGCCGAGGACGGTTCTTACAGCATCGACTTCGACGGCCTTGAGGAACTCGCGGCCGACCCCCGTGCTAAAATCATGATACTCTGCAACCCCCACAACCCTACCGGACGTGTGTGGACTCGCGAGGAATTGCTGCGCATCGCCGATATCTGCGCTCGCAACGGGGTACTCGTCCTTAGCGACGAAATTCATTGCGAACTCGTTTATCCGGGGTACAAGTACACTCCTTATGCTTCTCTTGGCGAGGATGTTGCCAAGAATTCCGTGGTGTGCATTTCCGCTTCGAAAGCATTCAATATCGCCGGGTTGCAGATTGCCAACATCGTCGCCCCGGACCCCGAGTTGCGTGCCCGTATCGACAAAGCTATCAACATAAATGAAGTTTGCGACGTCAACCCCTTCGGAGTGGTAGCCACTATTGCTGCTTACAACGAATCCGCACCCTGGCTCGACGCACTGGTGGACTATCTGAACGAAAACCGTCGGATGACAGTAGAATTTTTCCGTCAAAATCTCCCCGACTTTCCCGTCACCAACCCCGAAGCGACATACCTGTTGTGGATTGACTGCCGTAAGACCGCACTCTCATCCGCACAAATAATCGAACGCCTGCGAACCGACGCAAAAGTCCTCCTCAGCCCGGGCGAAATCTATCATGGCGAGGGATACATCCGCCTCAACATGGCCTGCCCCCGCCAGCGCCTCCAACAGGCCCTCCAACGCATAGCCCCCGTACTGAACGCACTTGTGTGAATGCATTTGGTTCTGAAACACTCGCGGTTAACAAAGAATTAAGCTCCCGGGCTTCTCCATCTTGTTAGTTGTTGAGGCTTATCTTGTTATATGCCCGCTGAGTGCCGGAGAGAGTGCCGGAATCCAATTACCGTTTGGTGATATTGGGAAATTTTCGTAACTTTGCGTGGTCTTTCCGGAATAAGCGAAAGCCTTTGCTAATAATGCCAATTAACACTCATTCTATGCAGGCGCTCAAAAAAGCTGTACTGACGCTTCAGGACGGTACTCAATTCACCGGATATAGCTTCGGCTATGAAGGTTCCACCTCTGGGGAGGTAGTTTTCAACACCGCAATGACGGGGTATCCCGAAAGTTTGACCGACCCTTCCTACGAAGGGCAGATTCTGATCACCACCTTCCCTCAATTAGGAAATTATGGCGTTCCGCCCTCCGACGGCTCTGAAGCGCTCAAAGAATATCTCGAAGGCTCTCATATCCACTGTCGCGCAATTATCGCACAGGACTATGCCTTCCATCATAGCCACTGGCTGGCGGACCGTTCGCTCGCTCAATGGCTCAAGGACGAAAAAATTCCCGGCATCTTCGACATTGACACACGCGCCCTCACAAAACATCTTCGCGAACATGGCTCTATGCTTGGCAAGATTGTGGTGGAAGGTTGTGAAGATGTCGATTTTTATGATCCTAATGCCGAAAACCTGATCGCTATCACTTCTTGCTCCGAGCCGCAGGTCTTTGAATCTCTGCAGGAAGCTCCTCATCCGTTGGAATTGCCTCTTCCGAAGGATGATAAGAAAACAGTAGTGCTGGTTGACTGCGGAATTAAGCACAACATTATCCGATGCTTGCTCCGCCGCGGGGTGCGTGTGGTGCGCGTGCCTTGGGACTACGACTTCACCGCCATTCCCTACGACGGCCTCTTCATCAGCAATGGTCCCGGCAACCCCGACTTCGCCGAAGCTACTGTGCAGAACATCCGTAAAGCAATCGAAATCGAAAAACCTATCTGCGGAATCTGCATGGGCAACCAACTCCTGGCAAAAGCTGCGGGTGCAAAAACATACAAGCTCAAGTACGGCCACCGAAGCCATAATCAGCCCGTGCGTCGCGTAGGTACACAGTCGTGCTACGTCACTTCTCAGAACCACGGCTTCGCTGTCGACACCGACACCCTCCCCGACGAGTGGGAAGCTCTGTTCGTGAACATGAACGACGGCACAAACGAGGGTATCCGGCACAAGTCCAAGCCATTTTTCTCGGCTCAGTTCCACCCGGAAGCTTCAAGCGGACCGCGCGACACCGAGTTCCTTTTCGACGAATTTATCCAACTCCTCTAAGACTCCATCACCATGTCCAATAAGCATAACTATTCTAAAGTACTGCTCCTCGGTAGTGGAGCTCTGAAAATCGGCGAGGCCGGTGAATTCGACTATTCCGGTGCACAGGCCCTGAAGGCGCTCAAGGAGGAAGGAATCTCCACCGTGCTTATAAATCCTAATATCGCCACGGTGCAGACCTCCGAAGGTATGGCCGACAAAATTTACTTTCTCCCCCTCACACCCTACTTCGTGGAGCGTGTAATCGAGAAAGAACGCCCCGACGGAATTCTTCTCGCTTTCGGCGGACAGACCGCGCTCAACTGTGGCGTGGAGCTCTACACATCCGGCGTGCTCGAAAAGTTTGGGGTGAAGGTGCTCGGAACACCGGTTCAAGCTATCATGGATACCGAGGACCGTGAACTTTTCGTGGAGAAGCTCAACGAAATCAACGTTAAAACCATCTCCAGCGAAGCCGTCGACTCGGTCGAGGAAGCCAAGCGCGTCGCAAATTCATTGGGATATCCCGTTATTGTGCGCGCTGCTTACGCTTTGGGCGGCCTGGGTAGCGGTTTCTGCGACAACGACGCCGAACTCACCGAGTTGGTGGAAAAGGCACTCTCCTTCTCCCCGCAGGTGCTGGTGGAAAAATCGCTCAAAGGTTGGAAAGAAGTGGAATACGAGGTGGTGCGCGACCGGTTCGACAACTGCATCACCGTCTGCAACATGGAGAACTTCGACCCCCTGGGCATTCACACCGGCGAATCAATCGTGGTGGCTCCTTCTCAGACCCTCTCCAACGACGACTACCACTTCCTGCGCTCCCTCGCCATCAAAATAATTCGACACATCGGAATTGTTGGTGAATGCAACGTGCAGTATGCCTACGACCCCACCTCGATGGACTACCGCGTCATCGAGGTCAACGCTCGATTGAGCCGTTCATCCGCTCTGGCTTCCAAGGCTACGGGTTATCCCCTGGCTTTCGTGGCTGCCAAGCTCGCCCTCGGATACGGTCTCTTTGACCTCCGCAACAGCGTCACCCACACTACTTCCGCTTTCTTCGAACCCGCACTCGACTATGTGGTGGTGAAGATTCCCCGTTGGGACCTCGGTAAGTTCCATGGCGTGGACCGTCACATCGGTTCTTCCATGAAATCGGTCGGCGAAGTTATGGCTATCGGACGTACTTTTGAAGAAGCAATTCAGAAGGGCCTCCGCATGATTGGCCAGGGTATGCACGGTTTCGTGGAAAATAAAGCCATTAAAATTCCCGATGTGGAATCTGCGCTCAAATCGCCTACGGATCGCCGTATATTCGTAATTGCCAAGGCTTTGGCCGATGGATACTCGGTCGACCGAATTCACGAACTCACAAAAATCGACCGCTGGTTCCTCTACAAGCTCCGCAACATTTATAATACTTCGTGCGAGCTCGAAAAATTCAACGACCTCGGTGCTGTGCCGCCGGCTCTCTTGCGACTGGCCAAGCAGCAGGGGTTCAGCGACTTCCAGATTGCGCGAAGCGTGTTTAAGGACGAACTCCTCGGCGACACCGACCGTCTCCTCATGGATACTCGCCGTCATCGTATCGCCCTGGGTATCAAGCCGGTAGTAAAACAGATTGATACACTCGCCGCCGAATATCCCGCCGCTACAAACTACCTCTACCTCACATACAACGGCTCCGAAAACGACGTCGAATACACCGGCGACCACCGCTCGGTAGTAGTGCTCGGTTCGGGTGCATACCGCATCGGCTCTTCCGTTGAATTCGACTGGTGCTCCGTCAACGCGCTCATGACCGCCCGAAAGCTCGGCTGGCGTTCGGTTATGATCAACTACAACCCCGAAACAGTATCCACCGACTACGATATCTGCGACCGTCTCTACTTCGACGAACTCACTTTCGAGCGCGTGATGGACATCCTCGAACTCGAAAATCCCCATGGTGTAATCCTTTCCGTGGGCGGGCAGATTCCAAACAACCTCGCCACTCGACTGGCGGCGTGCGATGTGAACATCCTCGGCACTTCCGCCAAGAGCATCGACAACGCCGAAGACCGTCACAAATTCTCCGCAATGCTCGACTCCCTCGGAATCGACCAGCCGCGCTGGCGCGAGCTCACCGACTTTGCCGATATCGACAAGTTTGTGGATGAAGTCGGATTCCCCGTGCTCGTTCGTCCTTCATACGTCCTCTCCGGGGCGGCCATGAACGTTTGCTCTAATAACGATGAACTGCGTCGTTTCCTCAAATTGGCCGCTAATGTTTCCAAGAAACACCCCGTGGTGGTGAGCGAATTTATTCAGAACGCTAAGGAAATTGAAATGGACGCCGTGGCTCAGGACGGCGAAATTAAGGCTTACGCCATAAGCGAGCACATCGAGTTCGCAGGCGTTCACTCCGGCGACGCAACAATTCAGTTCCCACCGCAGAAGCTTTATGTCGAAACAATGCGTCGAATCAAAAAGGTAAGCGCTCGTATCGCAAAAGCTCTCAACATCTCCGGTCCGTTCAACATTCAGTTCCTGGCAAAGAACAACGATATTAAGGTTATTGAGTGTAACCTTCGTGCATCCCGTAGCTTCCCCTTCGTTTCTAAGGTCTTGAAAATCAACTTCATCGACCTCGCAACTCGAATCATGCTCGGACTCCCCGTTGAAAAACCCGCCAAGAGCGCATTCGACCTCGACTATGTGGGTGTGAAGGCGAGCCAGTTCTCATTCTCACGCCTCGGTGGCGCCGACCCCGTCCTCGGTGTCGACATGGCTTCTACCGGCGAAGTGGGCACCATTGGCGACGATACCAACGAAGCCGTGCTTAAATCTCTCCTCTCTGTCGGACTCCGTGTTCCCCACAAGGCAGTCCTCATGAGCACCGGAACACCGAAGCAGAAGGCCGAAATGCTCGATGCCGCGCACCTGCTCCACAAAGCCGGGCTGACAATCTTCGCCACCGGTGGAACTTGCCAATTCCTCAACGAAAACGGAATCCCGGCCGTAAGAGTGTACTGGCCCTCTACTCCCGACCAGCACCCTCAGGCACTCGATTTACTTCACGAAAAGAAAGTCGATCTGGTAATTAACATGCCCAAGAACTTCACCGGTACGGAGCTCAGCAACGGTCGGCAGATACGACGTGCTGCAGTCGACCTCAATATTCCTCTGCTCACAAACTCCCGACTCGCTTCCGCTTTCATTCGTGCGTTCACAACAATTCCCGTCGACAAAATCGAAATCAAAGCCTGGGAAGAGTACTAATCAAATTGTCCCCTATGTCAAAAATTGCCCTTTGGGCGAACTTTTGCCAAAATATGTTCCATAACATATGATTTTTTTTGGTAAACAAGATTTTCGGCCTTAACTTTGCATCGAAAACCTAAAACAATCTTTTTTACCTTAGAAATTGTACCTATTGGAAACCTATAGAAAGAGACCCCGTGAGGAGTCTCTTTTTATCTTATACCCACCGCAGACACGTTTGAACACTATACAACCCATACTTGTTTATCTTGCATAAGAATAGTATATTCTTCTCTCTGATTTTAATGAATAACTAACATATGCAACGCAAGCAACTCGTCATAATTGGTGGCGGTTTTGGGGGGCTTAACCTCGCTAAACACGTCGATGAAAAGGTATGGGACGTCATCATTGTGGACAAACACAACTACCACAGCTTCCCGCCGCTTTTCTATCAGGTGGCATCTTCGGGCCTCGAACCCGCTTCGATTTCTTTCCCATTCCGACGCGAACTTCACAACCGTCACTACCGAAATGCCCGATTCCACATGGGCACGGTCCGGCGAGTGAATGTGNATGCACACGAGGTCTACACCGAATTTGAAACTCTTCACTACGACGCGCTGGTNATTGCCGCNGGAACTACCAACAATTTCTTCGGTATACCCGACCTCGAAAAGCACGTCTACACTATCAAGACCACTCCCGAGGCCATCNGAACANGAAACGAGGTCCTCGACCGACTCGAACAGGCTTCACTGTGCAAGGATGAGGCNCTTCGCCGCCGNCTGCTCACNTTNGTAGTGGTTGGCGGTGGTCCTGCAGGCGTCGAAATCGCCGGTGCTCTCGGCGAAATGAAGCGTTACATCGTGCCTCGCGAATACCAAGACATCGACCCCGCNGAAGTTCGAGTTATTATCGTAGAAGGCNCNGACGCTCTCCTNCGTACTATGAGCGTGAAGAGTCAGGCCNATGCAAAGAAAGGTCTCGAACAACTTATGGTTGACGTTCAGCTNAATAAGACCATGCAGCGCTACGACGATGGAACTGTCTACTTCGCCGACGGTTCAACCATCGAAACCGANACGGTTATCTGGACTGCCGGCGTGACCGGTGTGCCCTTCGACATAGAAGGCGCNGAGGTAAACCTCCANCGCGGTGCACGCCTCCCCGTCGANGAGTTCAACCGTGTCGCGGGAGCCCCCGATGTATACGCAATAGGCGACATCGCGTTCATGACCACCGANAAATACCCCAACGGNCANCCNCAGGTNGCACAGGTAGCGCTCCAGATGGGTAAGAATCTCGCCAAAAATCTTACGCGCGAGCAACCTAAACCCTTCAAATACAAGGACAAAGGCTCTATGGCGACAATCGGACGAAATCGTGCCGTGGTCGATATGGGCAAGATACACCTCTCGGGNTATATCGCATGGTTTGCNTGGATTGTCGTGCACTTGCTCTCGCTCCTCGGAATGAGAAACCGTGCTGTGGTACTCATCAACTGGACGTGGAGCTACTTCACATTCGCTACAGGACTCCGNCTCCTCATGCGCCCCGACCGTTACCCCCTCCGTGCTTACTGGAATGAAAAACCAAGACCTAAAGCAAGATGAAACGCGCTGATTTTGAAGATATTGCACGCCAGGTATTCCGCGAAGACTCCGACGCATGGCGCCGTTGGCTATTTGCCAATGTAGTCCGCGAGGATATGCTCTACGGGGTCAATGAGGATGGCTCCAATCGCACAATAGCCACTCTTATGCTCACGCCTTATAATATATTATATATGAACGCGCGCGNGAGAGCCGGATACCTCTCTTATGTCGCCACCCGTAAGGAAGGCCGTGGGCATGGCTACGCCGCACGACTCATGCGCAAAGTAATCCGTACGGCCTTNNGAAACGGACTCGACTTCCTCACTCTCATTCCCGCTCAACGACACCTGTACTTCTTCTACGATAAATTCGACTTCGCCACCGTTTTCTATATGGACGANGAGCGCTACACGGCACTTCANCCTTTCGACGGTGGTACGGGNAACCCCATCCCGCCNCAGTACGAGTATCTGGCGCGGTTGGAAGAGCACTTCGGATGCGGGATTATCCACTCACGGCAGGATTATGAACTCTTAATGCAGGCTCAAGCACTCGAACCGGGTCACGCNGAAATCGCAGCACTTGCCGANGACGGCTCNTTGGCTCTCCTGTTCGCCGACTGGGANGCCGAGAAACCGGGAAGCACCGTCACCGTGCGATCCCTCCTTGCCGAATCCGAACAAGCCGCACTCACTGCTCTGCGCGAACTCCGGAGCAGAGTAGNGGAGCGACCAATGACNGTGCGTCGCCCGCCCGTCNGCGGCATCAAGGCCTACCTTCGCCCNTTCGGCATGGCACGAATCATTAATGTGGAACGCGTACTGTCGATGCTCAGCGCACAACATCCCTCCCTGAAAATGCGAATCCGTGTCTACGACCCCCTCATCACCGAAAACACTGCCGTTTACACCCTCGCAAAAGGAAAATGCACCCGCACACCCTGGTCCGANGGCAACTTCGACCTCGACGTGCGCACAGGCACACTGACATCAATCCTATTCAGCTCCGAAAAAATAGGCCGGATATTCAACATCCCCACCCGCCGCCCCTACATGGCCCTGATGCTCGAATNANCCAGCCAACGTAATCNCCNGAAAACCAGCNAGAAANATGTAGGGACGCTCGTTCCGAGCGTCCTTTTGACCGTATGACGGGCATGTCATACATCTGTGGTGAAAGTCCATAAGGGGCGTAGTTGCCAACGAACCCCATAGCGACTTGCAAGGTTCAAGCGGTGACGCTTGGGCGAGAAGAAGCAATAGCGAACTCGTGGCCTGACGAACAGAAATATGGTACTAAGGCGTATCAAGCGGACAAGCTGGCGGTCGACAGCAAAGTTCCTAAAGGCAACCGTAACCTTGATGCGTAAACCATGCAGGTAAACGATGAAAGATGTATGGCTTATCCCGCGAGGCCTCGGCAGTCCGCAAGGATAGTAACAACGAATGTCGAGGAGTCAGCAGAGGCCGAAGTAGCCGACCACGAGCTGGTCAAGGCGAAGGGCCGAATAATTTGTAACGTTAATCAAAAATGTATGTTCCGAAAGAATAGCCGACGGTTGGGAAGAAGTGAAACGTCAATGAACTGACTCCCATGCAAGGTGTTAGGCGTATACTTACGGAAGCGGAAATTAAGAAAGACGGAAGATGAAACTAATCGAAAGGATACTTACCAATGAGAACGTCCGTATAGCACTTGAAAAGGTAATCGCCAACAAGGGAGCTGCAGGTATAGATGGAATGAAAGTCGAAGACCTGCGCGACTATATGAACGCAAACTGGCTAAGTATCAAGCAGTCAATCCTCGAGCGGAGCTACAAACCGGCACCTGTGAGGAGGGTAGAGATACCCAAGCCAAACGGAGGAGTCCGTAAACTCGGCATTCCTACTGTAGTAGACCGAACTATCCAGCAATCCATCGTCCAAATCCTCACGCCCATATTCGAGGCGGAGTTCCAAGAAAACAGCTACGGCTTTCGCCCCGGCAGAAGCAGCGAGCAAGCAATTTTGAAACTCATAGAATATCTCAACGAGGGATATGAATGGATAGTTGATATAGATTTGGAGAAGTTCTTCGACAATGTACCTCAGGACAAGCTGATGAGCTATGTAGGCAGAGTAATCCACGACCCCGACACCGAGAGTCTGATACGCAAGTATCTCAAATCGGG
>JAAVGX010000036.1 GCA_014800065.1 Bacteroidales bacterium
AAGCGCGTATATCCGTGATTGTGCTTGAGTTGCCCGAAAACCGGTTCAGGTTCCAGTGACCTCCGCTTTAGTTTGTGCTGGTTCTCCGGAAGATCAAGACGGGCCTTTGCTTTCTGTTCTTCCCTGATGTTACCTAATTTCCGATGGATCTCACCATTTTTATTCTTTGGGACAGTGCATTTGTCTTTGAAGGGGCAGCTTTTGCAGTGGTCGCATGTCATTACCGTGATGTCACTGCGGAAGCCGCTTCGTGTGTACGCTTCTTCGGTTCGTATAACCCTCATAAGCCGGCCTGCCGGACAAATAAGTGTGGTTTCATCGTGAGAGAGTCTGAATCCGAGTCTGTCATATTGGCCGGGCTTTACCGGACGTCGACTGGACTGGGCATCGTAGTTTGGATATTTGACTACACCCTCTATCTGTCTTTGCTCAAGCCCGACATATACTTCCTCGCAGCCATATCCGGCATCTTCAACTACTGCTGACGGCTTGACTCCATTTTCGGCCACACAGGTGTCCACAAAGTCCATGGCGATAGACTTGTCTTCGGGCGAATCGTATGCGCCATAGTTGGTTACATACTGGTTCTGTGTAGCAATCTGCACATTGAAGTTGGGTGTGGCCATCCCATCGTATCCGTCTTCTTTGGCGTGCATGATGCCGCAATCAGGATCTGTCGGAGCAACTCCACATCTGCCGGCGCATTGCTCCAATGTTTTGTCATGAGCTTCTTTACGGTCGCACGCCTTACGGATAGCGGTAATCTTTCCACGGACGTTCCTGAGTCCCTCTTTTTCGGCTTTAGCCTCAATACGGTCAGCTATCTGGCGGGCTTCATCTTTTGTATATACGACGTGTCCGCGGTTACTGTCTACGTCATTGTCTCCGCTCTGGGCCTGTTCAAGCAAATCATTGATCCCGTTCTGAATGTCCTGGTCAGCCAATGATGCGAACTTCTCGGCATTGCTACGCCATTTTATACGCCGTCGTGCAGCCCGCGAACGTATTGTAGTGCCATCTATGTATAAGTCCTTGGTCAACTCTATCTCTCCCCGCTCTACCAATATATAGACCAGGCGGGAGAATATAACCTTTATATGTGGCATACATCTTGCCTTGAAACGACTGATGGTCGAATGGTCAGGAAACTGATAGGAGGAAAGCCATATCAGATGCGCATCGCGCTTGAGCGCCGCCTCAAGACCCCTCGTTGAAAATACGTTGTTCATGTACCCAAATAGCACTACCTTAAGCAGCATGGCCGGATGATAGGGTGGCTGACCATCGGCTGCTTGTGAATAACTGTTATGAATCTCATGCAAATCCATAAGGTCAACTATATCCGAAATCAGTCTTGCCGGGGCATCTTCAGGGATAAAATCACCCAAATTTGGCGGAAAAAGAAGATTTTCGTTGGAAATATAAGTCTTATACATTACCTTCGCGCTATATTTATTTGTGCACCATAAAGTTACAAAATTTTATGGACATAAAAAAGCCTCAGCTTGTGAAAGTTGTGGCTTTTGCTGTTTTTTTGGGGGGAGTAGTTCTGCAACACCCTCCAACGTCAAAACCGCCAAGCCAAAAGAGCCCTGAAGGGGTCACATCCTCTTTTATGCCGGGCGATTTCGCGCTGATCTCGCTAATATCCGCGCCAGAATCAGCAATACCGACCATCAGTTCTATCAGGAACTTATGGGCAGTCTCCTCCAGACTATGGTATATGACCTGTTTGACTTCCATGCCAAGACAAACGACAACATCCTAACCACCGACCGTGTTGGATATATAACCAAACAGTTCTTCACACTCATAGAAGCAGGTCGTCCCAAGACCCAAAGAGATTTATCTTATTATGCGGAGCAGTTGAACGTAACGCCCAAATACCTGTCTGATACAATCAAACGAGTTACAGGCACAAGCGTTTCCACACATATCAACAACGCAGCAACGGCAATAGCATTAGCATATCTCAAAGACAACAGCATGTCTGTATCTCAGATTGCCGACGAAATGAACTTCTCATCATTGAGTTATTTCAGTCGATTTTGCGTCAAACACATCGGACTCTCGCCCGTAAAATTCCGAACAGCCGGCGCAAAATAGAAGCCCTATTTATGCTTTTCTCGTGAAAATGCATAAATATACTTGGTAGTAATTATTATTTTTCATAACTTTGCACCTGAAATGGTTGCTCTGCCATCCGAGAGTGGAGGCATTTAGGAGCATCAAAAGGGAATGAGGTGAAAGTCCTCAACAGTACCCGCTGCTGTAATTCCCGCTTTTGGATTGGATTTCCTATCCATTAGCAGAAGGTTTTTCGCATCCTGCCACTGGTTCGTCTGGAACCGGGAAGGCGCGATTATACCGGGATAAGTCAGAAGACCTGCCTTTCAGACATAGATTCACCCACGGGATTATGGGTTTGACTTATTGAACGCCTGACATGGTGGACTTTATTGTCGCACGCCGGTTTAACTGATTAATTCAAGAAAAACCTATAACCCGTTGATATACCTTTTAGCTATATCTGCGGGTAACTTTTTTCTAATTATCTATTAAACCAATGGCACATCGTCTTTTATTGTCCATTGTTACTTTAAGCCTTTTTCCGGGTATGATAAAGGCTGAAGAACATAAGGACTCGGTACATCACCTGCATGAGGTACTTGTTACGGCTCATCTACCGAACCGCGACATAATCCCTGTCCAGACTCTCTCCGGCAAAGAACTACACTCGCTCAACAGCAATAGCGTAGCGGATGCTCTGCGCTATTTCTCCGGCGTTCAAGTCAAGGACTACGGGGGTGTTGGGGGGATAAAGACTGTCAACATACGCTCAATGGGTACCAACCACACCGGGGTGGTTTATGATGGTGTTGAACTCGGAAATGCGCAGAACGGTCAGATAGACCTCGGACAGTTTTCGCTGGACAATATTGAAGCCCTGTCGCTATACAACGGGCAGAAAAGCGAAATTCTACAGCCTGCTAAAGACTTCGGTTCAGCCGGTACAATATACATGAGAACACGCAAACCGATTTTCAATGATGGCCAAACATATCACGCAAGAGCTACTCTCAGAACAGGGTCATTCGACCTTTTGAACCCTTCGGCTTTAGTTGAACTAAAACTGAACGAACGTATTTCAGCTTCACTGAGCGCCGAATGGATTAACTCAAGTGGAAAATACAAATTCCGCTACCGACGGGTAAACCCCGCTGGAGAACTCGCCTACGACACCACGGCGGTCCGCGAAAACGGCGATATCAACGCCACGCGTATCGAACTCAACACCTACGGAAACTTTCGTAATGGTTCTTGGACGTTCAAAGCCTATAACTACAACTCCGAGCGTGGCGTTCCGGGCGCGATTGTCAATAATGTGTGGCGAAGAGGCGAGAGAATTTGGGATAACAATTCCTTCGTTCAAGGACGTTATACAGGCTTTTTCGGAAAATTCACCACATTAAATAATATAAAATATGCTTTCTACCGCACTCACTACGTCAATAACGACGATAAGCAAGTGAAGATCGACAATCTATATCGGCAGAAAGAAATATATTTTTCTTCGGCCAACCAGTATGACCTGAATCCACGTTGGAGAGTCTCGGTGAGTTACGACCTAATGTGGAACACACTTTCGGCCGATGTTTACGGCTTTGTTAAGCCCGACCGAATTTCTCAATTCCTATCGCTTGCCTCGGCTTTGAACCTCAACCGATTCTCCGCACAGGCAAGCCTCCTGGGCACCTTCATTCACGATAATATCAAAGGTCAACAGGCTCCACCCGACAAGCATGTACTCACTCCGGCTGTTTTCATTAATGCTTATCCTCTCACATCCAAGGATTTTGCCCTCAGAGCATTCTTCAAGCAATCTTTTCGAATGCCCACTTTCAATGATTTATATTATGCCGATATGGGAAACTCCCAGCTTTCGCCTGAAAAAGTGACTCAATATAATCTCGGACTTCTGTACAATCACAACTCTCCATCATCTCTTATTTCAAGCACAAGACTCAGTGCCGACATCTACTACAATCGGGTTAAGGATAAAATCGTGGCTTACCCCAAAGGCCAGCAATTCCGGTGGACAATGCTTAACCTCGGGCTGGTGGACATCCGGGGTATCGACCTCACCGGGTTAATCACTTTCAACCCCGCCAAGGAATTATTCCTCACATTCAGAGCTCAGTACACCTTCCAGCATGCCCTTGACATCACCAATCCCGCCGATAATTATTACAAGGATCAGATTCCATATATCCCCCGCCACTCCGGGGCTGCCATCGCTAATGCCGCTTGGAGAGGCTGGAATCTTAATTATTCGTGGATTTACGTAGGAGAGAGATACAATCAGCAGGAAAATATTCGCTATAACTACACACAACCCTGGTATACCTCCGATGTGTCGCTCAGCAAGGATTTCAAACTCGGAAGTGTGAATCTGAGAGCATTGATTGAGGTCAACAACCTCCTCAGCCAGGACTACGATGTTATACTAAATTACCCTATGCCTAAGCGCAACTATCGATTCACTATCACAGTAGAAATATGACAATCAAACAATTTTTCTTATATATTATGCCACTCCTGATGGTTGCCACAAGTTGTCGTGAGGACGAACTTGTGGTGCCCACGGAGTATGAGATTATCGGCGATGAGACCACCGACGGTTCAATCCGCGGGCTCTATCTGGTTAACGAAGGAAACATGGGTTCCAACAAATGCACCCTCGATTTCTACGACTATCACACCGGGCTGTACTCCCGTAATTTTTACGCCGAAAAGAACCCCAATGTAATCAAAGAATTAGGCGACGTTGGCAACGACATAGGCATCTATGGCAGTAAGCTCTACGTGGTGGTCAACTGCTCCCACAAGGTCGAGGTGATGGACGCCCGCACCGGCATAAGACTCGGCCAAGTCGATATACCCAACTGCCGCTACGTTCGTTTCCACCGTGGCAAGGCCTATGTCAGCTCCTACGTGGGGCCGGTGCTCATCGACCCCAACGCGCCCAAGGGCGCCGTCTATGAAGTGGACACCCTTTCGCTCTCCGTAACTCGAAAGGTTTCCGTGGGTTATCAACCCGAAGAAATGGAAATTGTGGACGACTATATGTACGTCGCAAATTCCGGCGGATATAGGGCACCCGATTACGATAACACTGTCTCCGTCATTCAGATGGTCGACTTCAAGCAAGTGCAGCAAATTCCCGTCGGCATCAACCTGCATCGACTGAAAAAGGACAAATACGGCAAACTGTGGGTTACCTCCCGCGGCGATTACCAGACACGGCCCTCGCGGCTGTACGTGATGGAGAAAAAGCCGGGATTCAACCAGATGATTGTTTCCGATACCATCCCCGTACCTTGCTCTAACATGGCCTTCTTCGGAGACTATATGTACTATTACGCCACCGAGTGGAACAATTACACAGCCTCGAACACAATTACTTACGGAATAATAGATATCCGCACCAAGGAAATAGTTTCCCACAATTTCATTACCGACGGCACTGAGAAAATCATAACCGTACCCTACGGGATCGCAATCCATCCTGAAACGGGCGATATCTTCGTCACCGACGCCAAAAACTATGTGTCCTCGGGTACGCTCTACTGCTTCACGCCCGATGGACGCCGTAAATGGAGTGTCCGCACAGGCGACATCCCCGCCCATATAACCTTCCTCACAAAATGAACAAAAGTATAGTTTTTGCAATAATCACCATCCTCGCATCCGCTTGCAATTCCGATATTCCCATGGTCAACCTCGGCATCGACGATGTCTACTACATCCCGCGGATGTCCAAACTTCCATTGGAATCGGCATTGACAGGAAGCGAATATATCTGGAAGGTCGATGGTAAAGTAGTATCCTCTGACCGAAACTATATCTTCCTTGCCCAAGAGGAAGGAACATACAACATTTCTTTCGACATTATTGACAGCGACACGCCATTTCATTTCGACTTCATTATAAATGTGCTCCATGAAGAGGTAGAGTACTCGCCATATATATCAAAGGTGTATGAATATTGTCCCGCTCCCGGGCAGTTCGTGAACGAAATGCCGCGATATGAAGAGGGCGACACCTATGCCGACATCCTTCAGAAAACAGAAGAATCCATCTCGGGCACAAACGACATTATGATTACTCTCGGGGGGTACGGCGGCTACGTAACATTCGGGTTTGACCACACTGTGATAAATGTGCCCGGAATGATTGATTTCCGCATCTGGGGAAACTGTTTCTACGAATTGCTCCAACCAGAAAAGAAGGGCGGCTCTGCAGAACCGGGCATCGTGATGGTAAGTTACGACCGGAATTGCAACGGCATACCCGACGATGAGTGGTACGAACTCGCTGGCAGCGAATACTTTTCCAATCAAACACGCCATAATTATCAGATAACATACCATCGGCCGAATCCGCAAAGGGAAATTATAGCCGATGAGGACAACAGCCTCGTGGATATTAACTATATTCAATGGCAAGATAATGCCGGTGCTTCCGGATTCATGCCCAAGAATCTATTCCACAATCAGAACTATTACCCCAACTGGATTGCCGACGACTCTATCACATTCAACGGCTCTATCCTCGCACCTAACGCCGAGGACATAAGCGGCTACGGTACATACTATGTACTGTACAGCTACCCCTGGGGATATGTGGATAATCACCCAAACGAATATGCCGACCTGAATTCCTTCGACATTTCCTGGGCCGTGGATGCCGATGGAAATCCCGTGCACCTGCCCGGTGTGGATTTCGTTCGCGTATATACAGGCGTTAATCAATACTGCGGTTGGCTCGGCGAAACTTCAACCGAACTGAGCCGAGCACAAGACCTTCACATTGAACTTCNGGNTATTCCNAATCCATAATAAAATACAATCCGAAATTTTATCATATATGAGAAAAAAACTACTTGCAATGCTTTTCGGTGTCGTCGGTGTGGCTGCCACAGCACATCCGATCGACTTCGACAAAATCAAGTCCTGGACGGGCACNGGNCCCAACCGNGCAGCTCTGGCAGTCATGAACGATGCCGCNGCCGCCGACCCCAAGGTTTATGTGTGGGGATTCCGCTGGGAAGATGGTGAAAAACCTACCGGCGAAGATATGTTCAAGGCCATCTGCGCAAACAATGACAATCTCGTTCTCCTCACACAGACCACCGGCCAATATGGCTCNACNGTNTGNGGNATCGGTGTCGGAGTGGCCGACAGCCTGCTNCGTCACATTTATTTCGATTTCGAAAAAGCCAAGGACTANGAGTTCATAAACTTCGACTACTTCAACTCAAACAAGCTGTTCGGCCAGTCGGAAGCACCCGGCGACAAAACACCCGAAATATGTGCCGAGGCNATTGAANTTGCCCGNACATCCGGCTCNCACTTCATTCAGCATCCCCTCGACCAACCTACCTACGGNTATCCTGCCTACGACTANGANTGCTGGGATATGACCGANGAGGGNTGGNAGTACGGATGGTGGACATCAGCGTGGTATGCAGGTTATTGGAGCTACTGGACNATCTCCGGNTCNAACACCGAATGGATGTACAGCGGAACTGGGTTCACAGGCCGTCAGCTCTCCGACGGATGTATCGACGGCTGGTCGCTNACTATGTTCGAAAGNCCCAAGGTTGGAGGAGTAGGCGAGGGCGTGCCCCCGGCCGACGACGAAAAGCTCTATGTTTACTGCGAACCCAAGGAATCGACCGCAATCTCCNGCATNGAAATCGACGATAATNCGCCGGAAGAATTCTTCANCTTGACCGGTATGCGCGTCGATGGAGCGCATCTTGCCCCCGGGCTCTACATTGTCCGTAAAGGCAGCCTTATTGGAAAACGATTAATTAACTAAATCAATTATATTCTTACAAATGAAAAAGCTCTTTCTAACGCTTGCAATCTCTATGTTGAGCANCGCAAGTATGATGGCAGGTTCCCCTGACCTGTCGAAAGTACGCTTTACCGTAGGTGAGGGTGAACACTCTTACCTCCTGGTGATGCGCTACAACGTTCCCGAGCGCATAAACAATTTCGTTTATGCCGTACAATCCGATAATGAATCCCTCGGTGCGATGGAGGCGCTGGCTCTTGTTAAAGCAGCCGACGACCGTATGTCGGCACAAATCAGTGACTCTGAGGCCGTTATCAGTATGGACCTGAACGGAGACTCGAAAACCGTATTCGATGACACGGACATCAAGGATGTAAAGGTNATTCCGGCTGCCGATGCCACACTCGCCGCCGACGGTNCCACAAAGGTGNTGACCTTGTCNNCCGATGGATCCGATGCGTCCCAAGCCGAATATTTCTTCTATGTNCCACAACCCGACGAAGTGGGTGTNTGGCTNCCCGAGGAAATGACCGTCAAGCTTAGCGATNANGNTACNGTACTACCNTGCTTCGTTCAGGTNCCCGAAGGTAAACTAANCTCCACNACNAACTGGCAGGCNTCTTCTTCAAATGAAACNTANAGGCTNGACCGCNCAATCATTATAACTCCNTACACTTTGGTGGAGGGAACNTANAACGCAATGCCCACATTNACAGGNACNANNGGNACAACNTANGTNCGNTANCGNCCNCANTACTACGGCACCTACAACTACTATGAAAGCAATTTTATGACCCTCAANGTTGAAGCCCCCGAAGTGCCCATNACTTCTATCACAATGAAAAACNCTGAAGTTAAATCGGGGCTTAATAAAGAAGTGCCTTTGGAATTCGAATATCAACCGGCCAACGCTACTTACACCGCAATCTCAGCAACAGTTGAGGATACAAAATATGCATCATATGCTGCTTCTACNGGNTTAAAGACTAAGACNGTGGAGGGNTCGACTAAAGTNACCGTTTTCACNNCTAACGATCCNANNGTTTCTGCNGAATTCACNCTCANNTGNGCNCTTGAGAACCCCGTGACAAGCGTCAACTTCGGNCCCGGNACCGAGGACGGGGTAATCAACGTGTATGTAAANCAACTCGTTGGNCTNCGCCCGGTGGTNNTACCNGAAAATGCCGACATCAAGGACGTGACAATAACCGTAACTGACAACGGAACAAGCCGTGAAGACTATACCTGCTCAACTTACAGAGTGAATTGGTGGGATAACGACGGCACTCGAGTTCAGTTCTACGAGCTCTCAGGCCACCGTCCCACAGGCGAACACCCTGCAAAAGTCCATGTGGAGTCAGCCGATGGGGCATTCGAAAAAGATTTTATTGTAAACGTTCTCGAATCTGACCGTACCCCTATCGAAGGTGGTTATACCGAAGGTACAATAATCCTCAACGAAGAGTGGTTCGGCCACACCAACGGCGGTTTGAACTATATAACACCCGATAATGAGGTAATCTATCAGGCATACGAGCGTGAAAACCCGGGTATGTCGTTCGGCTGTACCTCGCAGTACGGCGCTATCTGGAACGATAAGCTCATAGTAATTTCCAAACAGCCCGACGATGGCGGCGACGTGCTCCGCGGTGGCGGTTGCGTGGTGATTGCCGATGCCAAGACTCTGAAGAGAATCGGAGGCTACTACAATCGCCCCACATTCGACGGTGTCAACGGCGATGGTCGTGCCGTGGCAGGTGCCACCGAGGATAAAATCTACGTTTCCGCAAGCAACGGTATTTACGTGCTCGATATCACGGATGTTGAGAATCCCGAAGTTATCGGTCGTCTTGCTTCAAGCGAAACCGGCGATCTGTACAGCGGACAGGTGGGCGACATCATCAACGGCGGCAAGTATGTCTATGCCGTGATGCAGAGCACCGGAATTCTGTGCATCGACCCTCTCACCGATGAAGTTGTCAAAACAATTGAAGACGCCAACGCCCAAGGTGTAACACAGACAGCAGACGGTAAAATATGGTATGCCACAATTACCGATGGTCATTCTGTGTTTGTGGGTATTGACAATGAAACACTCGAGGAAACCGATCGTATCGACATGCCCGCTGAAATTGGCACTG
>JAAVGX010000037.1 GCA_014800065.1 Bacteroidales bacterium
ATTTGCGCAGACGCCGGCCTATGTACGCCTCGAATGGGCGACATAGGTCGGGGACGTAGCGGTAGCGCTGCTTGGGAGTGGCTTGGATGTACGCTTTCATAGTATTTTTGCCTTGCTTTTGGGGCATTTGAGACATCGCGGAGCGATGTCCGTACAGGCTGATTAATATTGATTAATCTTTATTGTGTGGGCAAAGTTACGGTGGGATTTTTGGGAATTATTGTGCGATTTGCGCAATTTGCCTTTTCTCACACTGCGGCAAAGAGTACATTGACATTTTGGTTATCATCTGCATTTCGGGCATAGGCCTTTNACCACATAGTTCACACTGTGGGCCGAAAATCCTTCCGGAATGTTGATCGCAGGTACNGNTATATCNTCGAAGCAGAACGTGGCCTTGCAATTCTCGCAGTAGAAGTGAACATGATGATGCGATATATCGTCGTGNNCNTGGTTGGTACAGAGTTCATATTTCTGTGACCTTGACCCGTCGTCGATACTATGGAGCAACTCNTTTTCAGTGAGCAGNTCNAACGTGCGAAAGATGGCCGATTTGTCCATCGGCTCCAACGCACTTTCAAGTTCGGAAAGNCTAACCGGATGCGTGGCTTGCATCAGTTCGCGTACTACCAATATNCGGTTAGCGGTCGGTTTCACTCCTTTTCCCTCAAGGTATCGGGCGATTTCTTCGTTGCTGTTTATCTTCATGACTGCAAAATTAAAAATTTTATCCTATTTAATGTCATTTTTTTTGAGGGCTTATGAACTTTTTTAGAGCTAAGACGTTGAATTTACAAACAATACTCACCTTAAAAAGAAAATTCTATGAGCTACAAGATTATTGACATCGAAGGAATCGGACCCGCCTACGCAGAAAAACTTCAGGCTGCCGGTATCAAAACCACTGAAACGCTTCTCGAACGTTGCGCTTCCAAGAAAGGTCGCGACGAAGTGGCTGAAGCTACCGGTATCGCTCCCGCTCTGATTCTTAAATGGGCTAATCACGCCGACCTTTTCCGTATCAAGGGCGTCGCAGGTCAGTTTGCCGAACTTCTCGAAGCTTCCGGCGTGGACACCGTAAAGGAATTCCGTCATCGTAATGCGGAAAACCTTCACAAAACAATGGTCGAAACTAACGAAGAAAAGAAACTCACCCGTCGCGTGCCCACCGTGAAGATGCTCGCCGACATGATTGAGCAGGCTAAAGCCCTTCCCCCGGTTATGACATATTAATACGAATTCCTACTCCAATACGTCCGCGTCGACTCGTTCGGCGCGGATTTTCGTTTTCTCCTTTTTAAGTATTAATGCAACTCATTTGCAAAGTCGCTTAAACCGTTGGTTATTTCAGCCTAAAATGCTACTTTTGCACCATTAATAATGTGTTGCAATGAGAGCAAAGTTTTTATTACCAATAGTTTGCGGTGCGTTGGCACTGTTTTGGAGCTGTAAATCCAATACCGAACATAACCATCATGACCACGATGGCCACGAACATCATGAACACCACGACCATGACCATGAAGGGCACGACCATGACCACGAAGGCCACGACCATGACCACGAAGGCCACGACCACGGTCATGAAGGCCACGTCCACGGCGAGGCCAACTTCGGTGGCGAGATTGTACTCGAACCGGAAGTCGCCAAGAGCTTTGGTGTTGAGACGGCCGTAATTGAGCCGGCTACATTCCACCAAGTGGTACGCGCAACCGGCCGAATCCTGACCCTGAACTCACAGAACGGTGTAGTGTCCGCTCCAACTTCCGGAACTGTCAAACTGACACGAAATGCCGAACCAGGTGCAAAAGTTGCTGCGGGTGCGGTTCTCGCTGTTATTGACTCCAAAGGGGTGAGCGGTGGTAGCAGCGACGCTGCCGCAAAGGCCGCAGCTGACCAGGCTCAACGGGAGTACGATCGTATCAAGAAGCTCTATGACGAGAAACTTGCAACGGTAGCCGAACTCAACGCAGCCGAATCTGCTCTCGCTGCCGCCAAGGCTCAATTCAGCCCAAAGGCGCTCAGCGGTAATGCAACCAGCCCCCTCGGCGGAATCGTAACATCGGTCGATGTGGTCTCGGGCCAATTCGTAGAAGTGGGTCAACCCATCGCTTCTGTCGCTTCAGCTACATCACTGCAGCTGCGCATTGATGTTCCGCAAAAGGATTTTGCGTCAATTTCCGGTCTTAATAACGCAATCATAAAGCTACCCTATGCCTCCGAGGCCATCAACCTCGAATCCATTGGTGGAAAACGAGTGGCCGGCACCGCCATACCGGGTCAAGGCTCTGCCGGAGCATACATCCCCGTATACTTTCAGGTGCCCAACGACGGCTCTCTGATCCCCGGCTCTTCATTCTCGGCATATCTCACCGGCGCCGAACGTCAGGGGGTCCTCACCGTACCCGTGGAGGCGCTGATTGAGCAACAGGGCGATTACTTCATCTTTGAAAAAATCGACGAACACGGCTACCGGAAACTCGGTGTTACTCCGGGCACTTCCGATGGCAAGCAGGTGGAAATCCTCAGCGGTCTGCAACCCGGCACCGAAGTGGTGACTAAGGGCGCTACAACCGTCCGTCTCGCCGAAGCCTCTGCGATTATTCCGGAAGGTCACACCCACAACCATTGATTGTTATGCTGAACAAAATCATAAAGGCCTCCCTCAATAACCGCCTTACGGTACTGATAATCACAGGTTTGCTCTTATGCGCCGGTCTGGTGGTACTGATGCGGATGGAGGTGGATATCTTCCCCGACCTGAATGCACCGACGGTGGTGGTGATGACCGAGGCTCCGGGTCTGGCTCCCGAAGAAGTGGAGCAGGTGGTGACTTTCCCTATCGAAACGGCTGTCAACGGCTCCACCGGAGTGCGTCGTGTGCGTTCTACCTCGACTACCGGATTCTCCGTGGTCTGGGTGGAATTCGACTGGGGTACTGACATATATCTTGCCCGACAGATTGTGGGCGAGCGACTCGACGCAGTNGCCGAAGCTCTGCCCGACGGAGTCGAAAAGCCCGTTATGGGCCCGCAGTCCTCAATCTTGGGCGAAATGATGATTATCGGCATGACCGCCGAAAACACTTCTTTACTGGAGCTCCGACGNATTGCCGAAAAGACAATCAAACCTCGCCTGCTGGCTCTGGGCGGTGTGTCATCTGTCTCGATTATCGGAGGCGACGACCCCGAATACCTTGTCCTCCTCGACCCTGAAAAGATGCGACTCCGAAACGTTACCCTCGAGGAGGTTGTCGCTGCAACCGATGGTTTCAACTCAAACGCAGGGGGTGGGGTAGTGTACGACTACGGCAATGAGTACCTCATCAAGGCAAGACTCAACACCGCAAACGTCGACGATCTCTCTCAAGCCGTCATTCGCACCGATGGCCCCGGAGAGGTGATTACCCTGGCCGACATTTCCACCGTTCGCCTCGGTGGACGCGAACCCCGATTGGGTGTGGCTTCGGTACGAACCAAGCCGGCAGTGATTATCACCGTGACAAAGCAACCCGCTGTCGGTACGATTGGCCTTACGGAAAATGTCGATAAGGAGCTCCTCGCCCTCAAATCTACACTTCCCGCCGACGTAACTCTTTCCACGGATATATTCCGCCAGAGCACGTTCATCAGCAATTCAATCTCCAACCTGCAGGAATCGCTTCTGGAAGGCGCGCTGTTCGTAATCATTGTGCTGTTCTTCTTCCTGATGAACCTGCGAACAACCGTTGTTTCGGTGGTGGCTCTGCCTATATCCATCATAGTAAGCGTGCTAATTCTCAACGCATTGGGCTACACCATCAACACTATGAGTTTGGGCGGTATTGCCATTGCAATCGGATGTTTGGTCGACGACGCAATCGTCGACGTCGAAAACGTATACAAACGTCTCCGCCAAAACAGAATGTTGCCCCCGGCTGAGCGCAAGTCAACTCTCTCCACTATCTTCCACGCTTCCGCCGAAGTGCGAATGCCTATCTTCAACTCCACCCTGATAATCACGGCAGCATTCCTGCCCCTGTTCTTCCTCACCGGTATGGAAGGGCGAATGCTCAAACCTCTCGGTGTGGCGTTTATAGTATCCCTGGCNGCATCAACTATCGTGGCTCTTACCCTCACCCCTGTGCTCTGCAGCTATATGCTCGGTGGAAGTCGCAACAGCGAGAAGGAGGACCGCGAGCCGAAAGTCAGCCGTTGGTTGAAAAAGGTTTATGCCGACTCGCTCGATGCGGTTCTTAAACATAAGAAAGTGCTTCTCGCCACTGTGGCAGTACTTTTCCTGGTTGCACTCGGAGTGTTCTTTACTCTCGGTCGCAGCTTCCTTCCCCGATTCAACGAAGGTTCATTCACCATCAACGTCTCCACCCTTCCGGGCATCTCGCTCGAAGAGAGCGATAAAATCGGGCGACGTGCAGAGGAAATCCTCCTTGAGGTACCCGAAATCAACACCGTAGCCCGCAAGACCGGTCGAGCCGAGCTCGACGAACACTCTCTGGGGGTGAATGTTTCCGAAATCGAAGCGCCATACACCCTCACTAATCGCTCTCGGGCTCAGGTTGCCGCCGAACTCCGCAAGCGATTCAAGGAGATTCCCGGTGCCGTTATCGAAATCGGCCAACCTATCAGTCACCGTATCGATGCCATGCTCTCAGGTTCGCAAAGCCAGATTGCCATCAAGGTGTTCGGTCCCGACCTGAATCACCTCTTCGCGGTAGGCGGTCAGGTGAAGGACATTGTGGCATCAGTGCCCGGTACTGTGGACGTGAACATCGAACAGCAGGTGGAGCGTCCTCAACTCCTCATCACTCCCGACCGCCCGTTGCTTGCTCAATATGGAATCACACTGAGCGAATTCAGCAACACAATCAGCACTCTTTTGGGCGGCAAGATTGTCGACCAGGTCTACCGCGACGGTAATTCCTACGATGTGGCGCTGATTATGGACCCCGCATTCCGCTCCTCGCTGGATGATATACGAAACATCCCTATTGACTCCCGCGAGGGCAAGATACCCCTGAGCGCCGTAGCCGATGTCCGCTCCACAACCGGACCCAACACCATCAATCGCGAAAATGTGGGCCGCCGTCTGATTGTAAGCGCCAACGTCGAAGGCCGCGACCTCCGTGGTGTTGTCAACGAAATTCAGAAGAAAGTCGAGGCACAGGTTGAACTCGGACAGGATTATCACATCACCTATGGCGGACAATTCGAGAGCGAAGCCGCCGCTTCACGCACCCTCATGCTGGCATCACTGGGAGCTCTGCTTATCATCTTCATGCTGCTTTATTCTGAGTTCAAGAAGGTGTCCCAATCGCTCGTTATCCTTGTCAATATGCCCCTGGCAC
>JAAVGX010000038.1 GCA_014800065.1 Bacteroidales bacterium
CTCGGTGGTATGGCCGAATCCGTGTATCTCCGAAGCGGTGCCACTTCCGACGAAGAATCAATCATCCTGTTCGACTGCGAAGTCACCGACTGGGGATGTGTGGCACATGTGCAAAGTTTCGGTATACCCGGTTTCCCCGACCAATACTATAACCCTCAGACACGCGACGATCAACGCCTCTACACCCTCAACCTCGAAGTACGCCTCACAAACGGCAAGATGTTCGACTTCGAATTCGACATCGCCGACCAAATCGAAAAACAACCACGCGGAGGCGTAATCACCGTAAAAGGCCTCAAAATCGAAGATGAGCAGAATGAACCCGTTTCAGGCTCTATGTTCGATGTTGATGTGGAAGGTTGGGGTCAACATGAAGATATTGAACTCCCTGTTGGAGCTCAGAAATAGAAACAAATTAATCAACTAATCAATAATCATTAAATTCTTACAACCAATGAAGAAATCACTCTTTATCATGGCTGTATGTGCGGCTGCCTTGACCGGTTGTACTTCCAACGAAGTCATCGAGGAAGGTCCCCACAGCAACGCCATCGGATTCCAGCAAGTGGTTAACAAGGAGTCTCGCGCTTTGGACAAAACCAACCTCAAGTTCTTCAGCGTTTACGGCTACTATACCACTGACAACGACAACACTCCCGTGAACGTATTCAACGGTGCCGATGTAACTCGCGCGGATGTTGCAACAAACAACTGGGACTACTCTCCCAAGCGCTACTGGGTGCCCGGTGCAACCTACCGCTTCTACGCTTATGCTTGCGAAGGTGGTGAATTCGCCACAGCAAACGGAACCGCTGCTCTTGGTACCGGAAATGATATCGCCGGTCGCGCTCTTCGCCTGCGTAATGTTAAGATCGACGGTGCTCACCAGCACGACCTCATATATGCCAAGAATGATGACGGTATCAAAGGTGCAGGTGAGGAAACAAACACCAACGCTCCCGTGGCTTTCCAATTCAAGCACATCCTTACTCGCCTCAATGTTGTATTCTCCAGCGGTTTCCCCGAAGGTTACACCATTGAAATTTCTGATGTTGAACTGAAAAACTTCAACGATTACGGTAACTACAATCCCGCTAATGGTTGGGCAGTCGACAATGATAACGCAAGCCAGGATGGCTCAAACGAAATTACTCTGTCACTCACCGAGGGTGCTACAACAGCTGTTGCTTCTGCTACTGAAGCTAACGTGAAGAAAGTTACCACTGGTATTGCTTACGTGATTCCCTATCAGTACAGCGATGCAGATGATTCCGATGATAAACCTGTAATACTTTCTTTCAATGTTGATATCAAGAATGCAAACGGTGAATCTATCGTAAAAAACACCCTCGAAGGTACATGGTACCCAAAATGGGCTGAAGGTTACAGCTACACCTACAATGTGCGCATCGACGGTTCTGCTGCTGCTCTCTATCCCATCGTTTTCGAAACTGCTGTTGATGTCAACGACTGGGCTGAGGGTACCACAAACTCTGTAGAAATGGTATTTGGTGCCAACTAATCTGATTCCTCCGGCTTAAGGCCGTTTTCACAGGTGTTAGGTTGTGGGCTTTAGCTTCCGCTAAAGCCACAGCCTAAGCCTAAAGTCTCCAACCTAACGCCTCATAATTTTTTCATATGATGTTTTACAAGCTGTTATATTCTGCCTCTCTGGGCGTGGCTTTACTGGCCACCGCTTCCTGCGCGTCGACCTCTGAACCCGACGTGCCTTCGGCTTCTGAATTGACTTTTACAGCCACTCAGGCATCTCGTTCCTCTCTCGTCTCTACTGAAAATATGGCCTCATTTACCGTATACGGTAATATGGTCAGCTCTACAAACCCAACCTCTCCCACCTCAGTATTCGATGGTACTACCGTGAGCCAAACTGCCGACGGCTGGACTTACGACAACACGCAATACTGGTTCCCCGGACAGACCTACTCTTTTGCCGCTGTCCACTTCCCCAATTCCGAAAATATTTCAAACCTATCATATAGCGACGACAAACTCACATTCCGTTACACCGCTCCCGCCGACTACACACAGGCCGACGACATCCTCACGGCCGCTCATCGTCGGATATACCAGAGCCCCGCAACTCCGGTGGTGCTGAACTTCGGCCACACAATGGCGCGAATCAACTTCGTGGCAAATGTGGACCCCGCTGTGCAGAATGTGTCGATTGTGATTAACCGAATCGTTATCAAAGGCATCGCAACACGTGCCAACTACACCCTGCAACCCGCTTCAATCACCGGAAACAGCAAGNAAACTTCCGACCTCGCCGGAACNCAATGGACCGTCTCNCAGACNCCCGCCCGTGTNTCCTANACNAAGGAGCCCAACGTAACTGTTTCCACCGGCNCCTCGGTATCACTCTTCGATTCCTCAGTCGATCCTCTGCTGGTGATTCCNCAGTCGGTTGTGAGCGAAATGGAAGTCGAACTGACCTACACTCGCGTNGGCGGNACTACNTCCACCGTGAGCGGTCGTNTGCGCACACCCGCATCGGCGCATGGCTACGTTTGGACNGCCGGAAATGCCTACACTTACTCTTTCAATCTCGGTGTCGACGACNTCCTTANCTNCNACNCTCCCGGAGTTAATGCCTGGGATGAGGANGAAGGCGGTAACTACATCGTGGTAGGTTGATGCTACTTTTTAAAAGATATTTCTTCACGCTACATGTGAATCCGAATATGACCAATAAATTTATCAAACTTGCACTGAGCNGCACGATTGTGCTCGGACTGGGAGCATGTTCCGACAGCCCCGAATCTCCNCGATTTGACGAGACGAAGTACATCACNTTCGCCTCCCCTCAACTCGATTTNACTTTCGAGGAAACTCCCTATTCCCGCGCCGAGCTGCTTGACCAAATCAACGAATTCACCGTNTGGGGCTACTGNATCCCGCGCGACGTCAACGGCAACCTCAGTAAGCGACAGGGTACCGCTACATGGGAGCAGAAATCCGAATTCTTCACAGCCGGTCCCGATGTGCTGAACGGCTTCAAGGTCACCGTCGANGGCAACATCACTTCCTACAACAAGGANAATCAGAACGGGGGCGCTTCAAACCCTCTGCCTTGGTACCAGGGTGCTGACCATCCCCAGGCCGACGACTACAACTATGGCTTCATAGCTGCATCAACAACNGCCGGTTCCTTCACTATGGGCTACAATGCTGCCGCTGAGCATGCNCACCCGTATCTCACATTCACTCTGCCGCATACCTCCAATTCCATCGATACCGAGCTGGACCCTGCGCAGCAACCCGATGCGCTCATCGGCACAAAGTTCGACCAGTTCAACAATTCAAAGGTCAAGCTCTCTTTCCAGCACATCATGACCGGCTTGCGATTCCGATTCCACAACCAGTGTACCGCCACTGAGGACGACCGCAAGGACCTCGTCATTCACCGCGTCACATTCGCCGGCGAGTTCTATCGCACCGCNCGTTTCGACTTCGACAAGGAAACGCTCAACGGTACAGTCACCGGCGATACCTACTCTGCTACATTTGTGCTNCTCAACACCGACCAGACCATCGCTGCCGGTTCTTCTTCGCTCATGCGCCATGATGGCGNCCCCGACGGGCGNTCGGTTAAACTCCTCCTTCTCCCCAATCCNCATGCNACACTCGACCCCAGCGACCATGAAGTTGACGACTGGGCTCTCGGGCGCAACAAGCAGATTACTATCGAATACTCTATCAGCGGAGGAGAGCACAAGGTCTTCCAGACCGCAAAGGACTTCCGCCTCAGCTACATCCCCGACCCTAACACCCTCCACACTGCCAACTTCCACTTTGTGGGCGATGATTTCGTGGTCTCNTTCGTCCCTGATAACGAGTCGATGTGGGAAAACGGCTCAAGCAGCGATCTCGTAATNCATTAATNTCCTCAGTTTAGACCAAGATGAAATTCAACGATATATTTTCATTCNGCAAATTAACCTACTTCCTTGCNGCCTGCGNTCTCGCCGGCGGGTTGGGTGCTTGCCAAGAGGATCCCTTTGTGAATGACGTTCCCGATGAGGGAAATCCAGGCGGCATTTCTTTCCGATGCGCCGANATGGTCGAGGTTTATAAGGGTTCCGACAATCCTGCCTCTCGAGCTGTCGCTCCGAAGGATGAGTTGGAAAGAAAAATAAACACNCTCCACGTTTTCTTCTTCAATCAGGCCACCGGTGAACTTATGAGCACCACCAACTACGACAACTTCCAGGCCTACATGAAGAAGGATAATGCCTTCCTCAAAATCCCTACACCGCCCGAAGGTCAGTCTCTTTTTGAGGGTGGCGACGACGTGGAGGTCCGTATCGTGGCTATCGCAAACATCGATGCTACCGACGAAGCTACCTCTGCCTCTGCCGATGCTAACTCGTTCTACACACGCTATTCCCAGACGGGTAAGATTTCAAAAGAGTCGCGTGAAAAGGGTGCCCCGGTACACGAAATCAAGAACTATTCCGACATCCGCCAATGGGTGTACTATCCACGTCTCCGAATCGACGAATCCACCGGTCTGGGTAACATCCGCGAACTCCCTGCCGCAGGTATGCCCATGATTGGCGAGCTCACGAATGTGAAGCTCAATGAACAGAAACCTTACATGGTCAATATGACCGCTCTAATGGCCAAAATCCACGTTTCTGTGCGTCTGAATCCCGACCAGTTCACTCCCGACGGCTCCCTCCCCGAAATTGCTATCACNGAGGTGGGCGTCATGAACATGCCTTCGGCTGTACCGTATGTGGCTCCTACCGGTGCTAAAAAAGATGGCAGTGCTNCNTCNAANCCCGCTGACTACGACGACTATCTCGCTNAATACGACGTGACAAATGTGTCCATGGTCCATCCCGGAACTGAGCGCGACGACGCAGGGTGCGCTCCCGAGCTCCACGAATANACCGCTAAGATCGACCCCCCGCTGATTGTTACCAAGAATACCGATCCGGCTCTGCTTTCGTACTACACTTACGAAAACATTCAGCTNCCCGACTANAACGCAAAGCGTACNAACGGCTCGGANGCCTTCAATGNAAATCTCGAACCTCAGTANCCCGCAGGTATTACCGATGCCGACAAGCAGCGTTGGAAATCAACTCTCGCNTACAAGAACCGAGCNTCAGCNCTGGTGCTCAAGGGTACATTCACCACACACCAGGAAGTGGACTACGAGGCTAAGTTCACCGTATTTATGGGNCAGGATGAAAACACCGACTTCATGGTAAAGCGAAATCACCGCTACGATAACAATATCACCATNTACGGCATGGACTTCTTCCGTAACTCCGACGATGGTGTATTCAACTTCGATGGCCGTCTCAATGTGGTGTCCGACAACCCCCTCTACCTCGCTATCGTAAACGAACGAAAGGTCGANGCTCACGCTACGGCCCTNCCNCTNTCNGTTTGGCTCATGATGTGGGAGGACGCTAACAATCACANCGAGGGCCACCCCGACATTAACTGGCGNAGCGAAGTNACCCTCTCNATTCAGAATCCCGANGTGAACAACTGGATTCGTATGGGCGAAGTCATCCCTCGTTCTGTGATGGAAGGTAACAACTGGAAATCAGGTACAGGNGCNGAACCCTATTTCTACACCGATTTGGTGACAAACACCCTNCANGAAGTCTGGCAAAACCCGTACTATCACCAGTGCCGACGGATCACGCTCCCGTGTNTACTTCTACATCGACGAGAACGTGCCATCTTCAAACGACGATCCCAACTATGGCGACCGATTCGCAACTGTCGACATTAACTACAAACGATTTGCAAAAGAAACCGGCGAACTCGTCGAAGAACGAAACTACACNCTCGACATCGAACAACGCGCCCTCCTCAAAGTATCAGGTACACATAGTTCGGGCAACAATGTACCTACCACTTGGATGGAGTATTATGAAGAGTATCTTGACCATAATGATCCTCTCGACAAACACGAAATGCCCGGTGAATACTACACCGGTCTTAAATGGTGGCGTGATGTTGCTAATGGTGTGAATATGTATTCACTTAATAATAATAGCGATCCTGATAAAATATATGTTAAGACAGAAGCTTTCAGAATAACTCAAGCAGCTGTAAACTATTACCAAGGCAGTCTGAGAAATATTTATCTTTTTAACACAGAAGAACCTGAGTCTGCTTTCCATTACTGTTATGGAAAAAATAAACGTGATGAAAATGGTGATGCTGTTGTGACTTCATCTAAAGGATGGTATATGCCTGGGATTCGAGAACTCGAGTTGGGGTTGGTTACATATTATACTGATTTTGAAGTAATTAGAAATTCGTTCTATTGGTCAGCAGCAGCTGCATATAGAAGAACTATTTTAGGTGATACAGGTAACACCTCAGCTCGTGCCACTCGTGTAACTTTAACAAATGGGGCGCCAGCTTATGCTGAAAGTGGAAGTAGTGGACAACCAGGATACCAGGCCAGAACAAACCACAACCGCATCCGTGCATTCTATCGTGTTGACTAAGTTATTCGTATTATGAGATAACACACGNCGGGGGGCGNTTCGCAAGAGGCGCCTCCTTTTTAAACTTTATTTATCATTTATGTGTTGAATTTATGATTAAACTAATTCAATACAATATGAACTTCCGTCGCTTTTTTTCAATCGCTCTTATAGCTTTGGCATCAGTTGTAACTTCTCATGCCCAATACTATGAAATTGCATCTCAACTCACCAACCTCGTTTCTCCGGCACTTTCAGGCTCCGGCTCATACCGCGGATATGTAGAACTTGCCGGATTGCCCGGATTCGGAACAAACCGTGCCAACTTTGTTGAACTATCCACAACCCAGGGATTCCGCTACAACAGCTGGTTCTTCATGGGCGCNGGACTGGGCGTCGACATCGCCCGATCATCCTTCGGNGATGTNTTGGCCGACAATGGCCAACCTTCATACTACNGNACCACCCAAACAAAGTGCATGATTCCCGTATTCTCCGACTTCCGATTCTTCATTGGTCCCGAAACCGGAATCTCTGCTTACATCGACCTCAAATTCGGTGCTGCTTGGTTCGTCGGCTCAAGCTATCTCGCAATGACNGAAGGNTACATGACCAATGGAACACAATTTTANATGAAACCATCGGTAGGNGTGCGCATACCCGTATCAAAAAACGACAACAAACACGCATTCAACCTCGGATTAACCTACCAGCTCCTCACCTCCAACAACTCCTGGCGCTACGGCAACAACAACATAACCCTAAACAACATAGGCATAACCCTCGCCTACGAATGGTAACCNAAAAAACNANAAAAATGTANGGACGCTCGTNCGGAGCAATGTATATTGTTCCCTAATTTTATTAATCTTGCAGCAAACTGACTTTATCGGTTATGGCAAAAGCAAAAACAAGAGCAAACGGGATCTATCTGATCGATGGTCAAACCGGTGATAACCCTAAGTTGATGGGGGCAGGTTACTAATGACGGACGCACGAGTCGGTATCTTGAATATTACAATGGGTTCGCGTGGGCAGTCAGCAAAAGTGGGAAGCAGTACAAGAAGGCACTCCGTGAAACGGATCGCCTGGGAATCCATATCTATACTCAGCCTTCAACGCCTCAGGAGCGCCAATATGATAAGCAGGCTATTGAATTCGGAAGGCGTATCCGCTTTGAACGCGGGCAGCAGGTTATGGAGCAGGATGAGGGTTTCCGAGTGAGTCGGTCGAAGGCTCGCATCGATGTTCTGGAATGGATGTGGAATTATTATGAAGAGTACACCAAGAAGGATAAGCGTCACATTAAGCGGGCCATTGAATGCTTCGGGGATTTTCTGACGGACCCAAGTGGCAAGTATTTGGTAGATGCGCATTGCAGCCGTGCTGAGCGGATTGCTTACCGGGAGAAACGTCAGAAGCGAGTCGAGGGGTTGTAGGTGCGCCCCAATTCGGTTGATAAGGATATGATTTTGAAGTTTGTGGATTATATTCAACGGCGCTTTGTAGGTGAGGGTCCGCATACGGTGTACGCGAGGTTCAAGAAGATTATTCTGGCAGCCACGGAGGCGGATGTTTTCAGGAAGAACCCATGCAGCGGGGTATCCATTGCTGTGGATCAGGGGTCGCTGAGTAAGGATGTGCTTAGCATGGATGAGATTAAGACGCTTCTCTCTACGCATTGCCCCGGCGAGAATGTGAATACCCGGAATGCTTTTATTTTCTGCCTCTATACGGGGCTGCGCTGGTGCGATGTGAAGGAATTGCGCTACAGCAATGTGGATTTAAGTAACCGAATGCTTCGGTTTGAGCAGGCCAAGACGCGTGGCCATAGTTCGGCCAGTAGTGTGATGATTCCGCTGAGTGATGGTATATTGTCAATGATCGGGATGGGGAGGAGAGATGAGCCTATTTTGATTTACCCTCACACACTATGTACTTGAAGGCTTTGCGCCATTGGGTGCAGCCTGCCGGAATAGATAAACACATCACGTGGCACTGTACGCGGCATTCGTTTGCGGTGAATATTCTCAACAATGGTGCGAACATCAAGACGGTGTCGTCGCTGCTGGGACATAGTTCCCTAAAGCACACGGAGAAGTATACCCGCGCTGTGGACGGTTTGAAGGAGGCTGCCATCAATAGCTTGCCTCCGTTGGAGCTGCGGTGACAGGTATTAAAGACACAATATTAGCAAAAAAATATATACAAAAATTTGTTCATATTATATAAAGATTGAAATTAGTCGGAATAGATACCGTAAACATGAACCTATCAGTGTGATGATAGATGATGCTGTACTGCTCAAGGACAGCTATGATATTTTATCGAAACACTTTCAGTTTTCCATTAATACTTTGGCAGACGATTTTCATCTACCTATCGATGTGGTGGAAGATATATTTTTTGAAACGCCCTTTAGCTCGATGGCTTATGAGATTAGCCGGATGAAATGAATTAAAGGAAGGAGCCCTCAGTGGGTGTCCTTCCTTTTTTTTGTTAGTTGAAGTAGTCGTTGTCGGGTTTTCTATTCGTGAAGGTAGTCTACAATCTATTGGCATTGGTTGTAGAACTGCCTCCTCGATGGTTTAGCATGTTTCACAATGTAAATGTCTTTACTAATTTACCGTCCTTAAATGTAAAGTACAAGAATGTCCACTTCATTGTCACTTCATCGCCATCTTGACCAACTATAGTAGCATCCGGCACGCACAAATTAAAATCGCTGAGCTTTGCGGAATCTTTTGCACCGTGCAGGTAAAACCAAATTCCAGCATAATTATAGTTGAACGGTGATTCAGCAGCTAATTTAAGGGCTTTAACCTCAAGTCGTGCGAGTGATTCGCATTGAAAGTTTACTTCATCAATAACATCCTTTTCCTCGGAATGTTTTTCTCTTGCATTAGCCAGAAGGCGCTGGAATACAGGTTTGTTTTTGAATTGAGTTGCATATTCGCCGTATCCATCTTTGGTTACAGCTTTGTCGAGATATCCATCTTTAAAGTAATAGATGAATCCATTAACAGAATCGTCAATCTGGTTATCTACTGCTTTGGTATGCAGCGCTTCTTCAACGAATTGCTGTCTGATTACGTCCTCAATAGCATCAAAGATACGGAATTGATCTTCATATTTGAATTTGGTAATGAGTTTCTTATATTCATCAATAGAGATTGATGGTTTCTTTTCTTTAGTATTGAGGAGGATGCAAATTGGCGTCGTGGTGAAGGCTTTGAAGACAATAGCATCGGTGTTATCGTTTAAGTACATATACCACTCAGCATCGAGATAGCCCATTTTTGCGGGTATGTAGCCAATAGATCCGGGTTTAAATTGGGTATCGCCGGCAGGTGAGAGGTCGGGATCACTCCAAAGACTGTCGGCAACAAGCGTGAATTGATTATCGTCGTATATGTATGCAGTCCATGCTTGCGCTTTTGACTGCATTAAGAGTGCGAAGAAGAAAAGAATAAGTAGCTTTTTCATTTGGTTTGTAGGTTAGTAGATTTTTGGGAGAGTTGGTTAGTGGATTTTGGAGGAGAGGATGAAACGGGCGGTGAAGATGGTGCGTATGTCGGCGCGCTGGACTGTTTCGACTTGGGGGTAATCGGGGTTATCGGATTGGAGAGTCAGGTAGTTGGCCTCGCCGAGTGCGTTGATGCCAATGCGCTTTATTACGAATTTATCTGCGTAGGCAATTACTATGATTTGGCCATTGGGGATGTTATGCCACTTTGATGCAGGGATTTCACGGCAAAGTACGCGAGCCTTATTGTTTATTTGCGGGGCCATTGATTCGCCGTAAATTTCAAAGACGCAGTCGGATTCGGAGATGTGTTCGCCCGCAGGGGGAACAATGCTGACGGTCTGAGATTCTTCGTTGATACCTTCGCAGAACTCGCGGAAGGAGGCAGTGGGAGTAACCTCGAAGAAGCGCACATCCACAGTATCAGTTTCATTTGCCTTTTGTACGTTCCCTAAAAGAGTTACATCTGAGTCCCCTTTGAGCATAGAGCCTTCCCCGGTAAGAAGCCAGTCGCGATTTAACTCGGGGAATGCCTCTAAAATCCTCGCGATCATTCCTCGAGATAATTTTCTATTCCCATTTAAGATGGCGCTTATGGTAGGTTGTGAAGTCCCTACCATGCCAGCAAGAGCTGTCCCTGATATATTATGCGACTTTAGGAAGTCGTCAAGCCTCGAATTTTCGTTCTGCATAGCTTCTTGATATTAAAGAATATTAAAACTGATATGAAAATTTGGCAATCATATCATTTTGATATATCTTTGCATCACGATAACAAACCGTTGTCGCAAAGATAGCAAAATAATACAAAAAAGCAAAATAAAATGAAACTTTCAGAAAGATACCAACAAGTGAAGAAGCCAAGACGCCCGGAGACTCCGGATAAAGCGTGGGTGCGAAAAGTGGCGGAAGTGACCAAGAATGGAGAGCTTACGGTACGTCGCCGGCTCGCCGGGGAAGCGGAGCCTGCCGCGCTGACCAAGGAGGAGCTTACAAAGCATTTCGGTAGTACTACCGAAAAATTGTTCCCGGCACAAGGTAGAACCATAAGCAAGAAGAAGGCCCAAGAACATCAGGGGCTGGAGAGAGCGCCCAAGGGGCGAGCGAAGAAGGGAAGAAAACAGCGTTGGGGCAATATATGGAGACGGGAACCGAGAAGCGATATTACCTATATCCGGAAGAGTAGAAAGACCGGTGAGCGTTCGTTGCTTAAGAAAAGAAAGTCAACCGGTGTATTTGCAGCACGCCCGTTCATGGAGGAAACCAAGAACAGCGTTGCTCCGGCAATCACTCAGCAAATCTCCGATAGCGTAGTTGAACATATGCAAAAAATAGCTCGTAAATATGGCTGTAAATAAAACATCCCTCAGTGCCGGCGCCATAATTCGCGCTGTTCTTCTCGAAGATGAAGAGGTTGCACGTCGCACCACCAAAATCTTCCCTGTAGTTCCCGATCAGGCCGAGCTGCCCTACATCCTCTATCGTCGGTCCGCTCTGGAAGTCAATCCTCAGAAGAGCGGTCAACCGGGAGCTGATACCGTCCAGATGGAGGTTCTCTGCTTCACTGCTCGCTACAGCGAAGGCGTGGAGCTTGCCGAGGCTGTCCGCGCTGCTCTGGACTACATCACCGCAACTCACAACGGGCAAAGGCTCCGTAGCTGCTACCTTGCCGAAAGCGAGGAGTCATTCGAGGCCGATGCCTACATTCAACAATTAATTTTCAACATCAAAATTTAATCAACAATGTCAACTTCAACCAAGAAAGGCTACTGCAATGGTAGCGACATGCTGCTCTACGTGGGCGGCAAAGCTGTGGGTCATTGCACCTCACACACCGTAACAATCAACAGCGAAACCAAGGAACGTGCCATCAAGCCTGTAGCATCGGCCGGCATGTCGGCCGGGCTGTGGAAGGAGAAGGGCGTAACGTCCATGAGCGTTTCCATCTCCGCCGAAGGTCTGGTGTTCTACAACGAAACCGAGAACGGCTACAAGGCATGTCTGGCTATGATTGCCGCCGGCAAGAGCGTCGAGGTCAAGTGTATGGAGCGTGGTGATTCCACCGAGCCCTATCTGACGGGCAAGTTTGTTGTGGCTTCGCTCGAACGCACCGACCCTGCTCAGGACGATGCAACCTACTCAATCTCCCTTGAAAAC
>JAAVGX010000039.1 GCA_014800065.1 Bacteroidales bacterium
AACGGGTAGTCGTCGACCTTACGATAGCGGTTTGTGGTGTAATCGCGCAGGTTGTGGACATGTATTTCGGCGAGTNCTTTTTCGCAAGCGCGTTTAACGATGGAGTTGTTCAGAGGAGATTCGAGCATCTCCGGGAGTACGGAAATAATATCGATTCTCATAGTTCAGAGTACATATTTAATAACCAAAAGGAATGCACCGGTAACGACAATCAGCACCAGAGCGGCAATNATAGCAGCGGTAGCGAGTGATCGCCATCCTTTCCGTTCGGCGAAAAATCCCAGTGCTGCAGCGATAGCGGCCACTGCCATGGCCACATATCCGTCGGAGAAAATAAGGATGGCCCAAGCCACTATAGCTATCAAAGCAGCCAGAAGAGCGGGCAGACGTTGACCGGCAGTTTCCGGGGCCGGGGTTTGAACTTGGGACGTTTCTTCGGGAGAGGGATTATTCTGCTGTGTCATACTGTGAGGTAATCAAAACCGGCATCGTGTGCCACGAAACGCGCCACGGAGTCGGTGTAGTTGGGTTCAATTACAATATCGGCTGCTTCTTTTACCTGAGGGAAGGCATTGCCCACGGCCACAGCCAGGTCGGCCACGCCGAGCATTGTAAGGTCGTTNAGGTTGTCGCCGAAAACCACCACGCGGTCGGCTCCGACGTGTTCTTTTAGGCGGAGTACTGCCTGAGCCTTATCCACTCCGGGAGGGAACACTTCCAGGTTGTAAATTTGTTGGTTGAAAATGTCGGGATAGCACTGAATCGTGCAGTCGGATGCCTTTCGAAGGACTTCGAATGCGGCTTCAATGTTTTNGCGAGGCCCCATGGCGTAGAAAAGGACAGTATGGGTAGCCACCCTCTCCGGAGGAGGTGTGCCGATATGGAANCGTTTNAGNATAAGGTTTGCGCGCTCGGAGTGGAAAGAGGCTTCGGCGNTGTTGAGGGTTGGGGCGGTGTGATAAACATCGAGCGTTGAACCGTCAGGAGCCATCACATATACAAATGGCGATATGCCGTGAGCGTCGCAGATAGCAATTATCTTCTCTATCTCTTCCCCGGGGATGAACGAGGAGNAGAAAAANCNCCCTTGNGCATGATTCCAAAAAGAAGTACCGGTCATNACGATNGCCGGTGCCAGAGTTCGGATTCCGCTCATCAGCGGCACCACCGTGGCCGGAGTGCGCGCNGTGGCTACAGTGAACACCACCCCTTCGTCGGCCAGCCCGTTGAGAATCTTTGCCGAGCGTTCTGAGATTCGGCTGTCCGAACCCAGAAGAGTGCCGTCCATATCGGATATATATAACGTTGCGGATTTCATATGCTTACCATTTTTCGGAATTGACTCTGCTCAGAGGAGCGCTGAATCTAAGTTTACGCGGAGTGGCAACCTTGTCGAACTGCACGGTGAGGTTTTTCTCCGCCACATTGACCTCCATGACCATTCCGCGGCCAAAGATTGGATGCTCCACCAGGTCGCCGCTTGCAAAGGGCGCCTTCTCACCGACGGGTTGGCGGCTCTCGGGCATCGGNACCTGTTCGGGAATGGGGCGAACGAAGTCGATATTGGGCTCCTCCATTTCGTAGACGAATCGTGAGACTAATCGCGCAGTGTTGTCGTGATTATAACCCTCAGCATCAGTCATATATAGCAAGAATCGAGCTCTTGTGACGGCCACATAGGCCAGTCGGCGCTCCTCCTCGATATCGTCGGGATTGGAGGAACGTCGGCTCGGGATATTTCCCTCGCTCATGCCACACAGNAATACAACCGGGAATTCCATGCCCTTAGCCGAATGNATTGTCATCATCGTTACGGCATCGCGGTCGTCGTCGCGGTCGATATTCTGAATTAGGGCCACACGGTCCAAAAAGTCCTGAAGCGAAGCATCGTCATCTCGNCCGGCTTCCTCGATGGCGCGTTTGAGTTCGGCCAGGTTGTCGAGACGCTCCCACTCGCTGAGCCCTCGGAGCATTTCCTCGTAGCCGGTGAAGTCGAGGAGCCGCTGGAGCAAGTCGCCCAGGGGAATATTGCCCACCAACGCCTTTGCACGTTCAATAGCATCGAGATAGTCGNGNGCACCGGTAGCACGGAAAATCGGATTATCNATATTGNCNTTAAGCGTTTCAAAGAGNGAATCGCCGGTAGCGGCGGATTCTCGCGCCAAAAATTCCATTTTCTGCTTACCGATTCTGCGAGAAGGCATATTTATGGTTCGCCGGAATGCCAAATCGTCGGCAGAGGTGAGCATTCGGAGGTATGAGATAACATCCTTCACCTCCCGGCGCTGGTAGAAAGCCACGCCACTGAAAATCTTGTACTTGATGCCATCTTTAAGGAAGGCCTCTTCGAGCTGCCGGGAGAGGTGGTGCGCACGATATAAAATGGCAATATCCCTCAGCAGGAGCCCTTTNTTAAGCANTTTTCCAATNGTTTTTGCAACCCACCNCGCTTCCTCCTTCTCCGACTTTGCGTGGAAGAATACCGGGCGNGCACCCTGCTCCGAGAGAGCCTGCAGCTGNTTNGGGTAGCGCTGCATATTGCGCGAAATCAGTGCATTGGAGGGGGCAATAATCTGTGGCGTGGAGCGGTAGTTCCGGTCGAGCACTATTGTGCGTGTNCCGGGGTAATCGCGGTCGAAATTGAGGAATATNGCCACATCGGCGCCACGCCAGGTGTAGATGGTCTGGTCGGGGTCGCCGACAATAAATATATTGTTGTGTCCACCGGCCAACAGTCGCACCAATTCGTACTGCTGGGGGCTCACATCCTGAAATTCGTCCACCATGATATATTCCAGGCGGCTCTGCCACTTAGCCAGAATTTCGGGNCGGTGGCGGAGGATGTAGAGGGCGAAGTTTATGATGTCGTCGAAATCGCAGGCGTAGCTTTTCTTCTGCTCGTAGATGTANCGNTGGAAAATTTCGTCGTCGCGATCGGCATTCCGTATGCTTGCCTGGAGGAGTTCCTCGTTGTTAGTTTGCAGGATTAGGCTTATGTAGTCTGGATTGCTCTTTCGCTTCTCGATATATGCCACCGACTTCTTGATGGGTTGCTCCTTNAGGGTGAGTCCCATGTCGTCGTACACTTTCTGGAGAATCTGCACACAATCGTCCTCATCCGCGATGACGAATCGGGCNGGATAGTTGAGTACATGGATATCCTCNCGGAGCAATCGGACGCAGAAAGAATGGAAGGTGCATATGTATCCGGTGTCGCAATCACCCAGAGCCGACCGTACCCTTTGCTTCATCTCGGCGGCGGCTTTGTTTGTGAAAGTGACGCATAAAATGGCGCCGGGGTCGATGCCCAGGAGGTCGGTAAGGTAGCAATAGCGAGCAATCAGTGCCCGCGTCTTTCCGGTACCGGCTCCGGCAACGACCCTGACGGGTCCTTCGGTGGTTGTAACGGCCTCGGTCTGGCCGTCGTTGAGTGAATCGAGGTATCCCAACGATCAGACGGTGAGAATTTCCTTTTCCTTAACGGCGAACAGGTCGTCGATTTTTTTAAGGAATTTATCATGGAGCTTCTGTACGGAAGCCTCGGCATCCTTTTCGACATCCTCGGGCATACCCTGCTTCACGGCCTTCTTGAGACCATCGATAGCATCGCGGCGGGCGTTGCGCACGCTAACCTTAGCATTTTCAGCTTCGGCCTTGCACTGCTTNACCAGTGCTTTACGGCGATCCTCGGTCAGCGGGGGAATGGAAAGGCGGATCACTTCGCCGTTATTCTCGGGCATAATACCCACTTCGGAGTTGATAATGGCCTTTTCGATGGGTTTGAACATAGCCTTTTCCCAGGGAGTGATTGTGATGGTTCGGGCATCGGGCACGGCGATATTTGCCACATTGGATATGGGCATCATGCTGCCATAATACTCCACACGCACGGCGTCCAGGATTTTTGGGTTGGCCTTGCCGGCGCGGATGCGGGCCAGTGATTCGTCAAGATAAGCCACTGCCATTTCCATCTTTTCTTCGGCAGGTGCAAGGTAAGTTTTGGGGTCGGTCATGGGGAAAGTTGGATAAGAGTTNAAAGTTGAAAATTNAGANTTGTCAAATTGNCATTTTGNCNTTTTGACAANTTGNCATTTTGACAAAATGACAAANGATTAATATACTAACGTGCCTATGGGCTGGCCCTCAATTACTTTGAGNAGGTTGCCGGGGGTGTCCATATCGAACACCACAATCTTCATGCCGTTTTCGCGGCATAGAGTGGTGGCGGTGAGGTCCATAATCTTGAGGCCGCGGTTGTAGATTTCGTCGTATGTAATCTTGTCGAACTTCACGGCGTTGGGNTCTTTCTCGGGNTCGGCGGTGTAGATACCGTCCACACGCGTTCCCTTGAGCATCACGTCGGCCTTGATTTCCACTGCNCGCAGAGCTGAAGCGGTGTCGGTGGTGAAGAATGGGTTGCCTGTGCCACCGGCAATGATGGCCACGCTGCCGCCGGAAATTGTTTCGATAGCCCGCGCGGAGCTGTAAGGTTCGCCGATGGGGAACATGCCGATGGAAGTNAGCACTCGGGCATGTGTACCCACGGCTTCGAGCGCNGAACTCAGAGCCAGCGAATTAATCACNGTGGCCAGCATACCCATCTGNTCGCCCTTCACACGGTCGAAGCCCTTGGCCGCACCGCTGAGGCCTCGGAAAATATTTCCGCCNCCGATGACGATTCCCACCTCAACTCCGCTATCCACGAGCGATTTGATTTGAGAAGCATAAGAATTGAGGCGTTCGGTATCGATACCGTAGCCCTGGCGGCCCATCAGAGATTCACCGCTGAGTTTGAGCAGCACCCTGCCATATTTAGGTTCCATATACAGTTCTATTTGGTATAATCGCAAAGATAATACATTTCCCCCAAACTCCCAAAAATATTTGCATGCATGGCTCTTTCATTTAGGATTGCTTTGTAGTTTCAGAAAGGGTGCTTTATAATAGCGTGCACAACTTTGCAACTGGGGACAGTTTTGGGATTGGACCCCGCAGGCTTGATGAACTCGACCTCTTCATTTACGCGGATAGAATTGATGAAGCATGCATACTTTTAATACCGTGCNTATTTTAATTATATATGTTTATAGCGGAGTCGGGAGTTTCTTCTGAATATCTATCGGTGTGGCAAACCAGTACATTAAATACTTTAGTTCATTTAATTTAGTATTGAAATTTACGCTGTCCGGGCCGCTATAAGTATTAGTCTCAGTACAATCAAAGATAATTTTTTTGGTGGAAGAAAACAAAACCAATCGCTCATAAAATGGACAATAAGAGGAGCTCACGACCGGCTGCATTTTATGACAGCATAATGGCAATGTATCTAATCCCCATTTCAATACTGATTCTTTTATAGATATAGTATCAATATGACAATTATTATTTCGTGTATTACCTGAAACTATAACAAAATGACCATTTTCGGAAACGACTATTGCCCAAATATGTCCCTGGTGTCCCTTGGTATAATATAGAAACTCTTTGTCTTCAAGTATGTCGGTTATTGAATCGCCAAAGTTGTTTATAAAATCATAACGTTGATTATTCAGCAGTGAACTACTCCCTATCACACTAAATATAAGTAAAAAAATGATTAAAAGATATTTCATTTATCTGAAAGCTGGTAACAAGGATGGTTGAGGGACTAATGTCTTGGGCCCATGATCTATTCCGGTATTTATGAATGGAATTTCCATAACTCTTAAGATCAGATTCTCTGTTCTAATGGGCTCATTATGCTGAAAATTCTCTTTATACCCTACCGACCATGATCGTCCATGTCCTAATATTTCGTGTCCAGTAGTTACTGCTCTTCCATTTGGATGAATACCGTCAACTACTATCACTGAATGAGAGCCATTCTTTGTATGTACTGTCGCACCAGACCCACCATCTGTCATTATCAACCATAAAGGTAATCCTCCGTTACGCTCCATTATTTGTGACATATGGCCTGATATTCCTCCTTCCATATACCCTGGTAAGAATGCTTTTTCTCCTCTGCTTGAAAGAACACCATCAGAACTTTGGTACTCGACCATATGCACATCATCAGAGTTAATGGTATTAACTACCATATCAACTAATGCTTGTTGGTCTTCATTTAATATAGTTCCTGATAAGGCATCTGAAAGCGCATCAGCTGAGATTGATGCCAACGATCTACCATTTTGTTTCTTCCCTGATTGAACTATAAGTTCCCTGAATTTGGCAAATTCATCGCCGGGAAACATAGCTCTAAAATCTTCAACTGCCATTGCTGCATCCTTTTTACTAACACCTTCAATCACACAACCTGAGGGATCTACATAATTTATGGGATTGCCACCGCAATATGTATAAGGTGAAAGATGGGAAAAGGCTCTACAGCAAAAGGGATAAAGTAGACCTGCAATTAATAAAATTTGTATTCGTTTCATTTCGATAATGATATTTCCTGATTTTTTTGAGCTTCTATAGCTTGTTGTTTTCGTCTTTCTCTAATTTCTTCGGTTTCTTCTGTCATATAGGTATTATCAAACTGCCTTTTGGTTTCTTCCATAAGACGTAGAAGATAAGCAGCATAATCATCAATAATATGTCCGTTTATTTTTAAATAGTCTTGAATTATTCTTTCCAACGATTTCCCTCGAATTATCCAAGCAGTTGGATTCATAGGATAGAATTCTAAAGATCTACTTGCACAATAGTAGGTAAATTTATCATATCGTTGGAATTTTTCCTTATATCCAAACGCGAGATCCGCTATCTGACAAGCGACAGTTTGTGTGTCGGTTAGAGGAGTCATATATGTGCCGACAATAACAGCTGAATCACATATTTCAAATTCCTGCTTAATCCACCATGAAGGATTCATCGCATTAGCAGTAAGCTCAAGATTAATCCATTCTTCCGGTGTAATATTATCTTCATCTTTATACATGATGTAGCTGTGGCGAGGAGCCTGGGCTAATGCAACATCTGCATGTAATTCATTTGCAAGTATTTTATACATCCAAGGAAGGGAACGACATTGACCTTTATGTGTCTTTAGTGTCCTGCTTACAAATTGCTGTTCCCAAGGATCATTGTCCATTGATAAGGTATCAAAATCGTATGTGTACGATGTATAATCATTCCCTGATAATGGATCAACCATATATGAACTAATGGCCATCTGCATCCCTGTTTTATAGGTCTGGAGATTATTTACATCGTAAAATAAGTTTATATATTTTGTTATTCGATCAATCTCATCACAAAAGTCGGTTTTGTAGTCCAATTTTCCCTCATAAAAAGCCCATTCAGCAAGAAAGACGGCTCGCTTTATTGATAGAGAGTCCCGTCCAGCAAGCATATCTGACATCTCATTAAAAGCATAAACATAATAATCTTCAGGCGCCTTTGATTGGGCTTGGAGAGACAACTGGATTAAAAGGAATACAAAATAAAACCACACCTTTTTCATATTTGCAAAATTAATATTATTTGCAGGATAATTCGATTATTTATGCTATGTTTTATAACACAATCTCCAGCCAATGATTACCGGACAGTTAAAATGAATGTTAAATCGGGACAAAGCTTAATCTTTTTCGGATTTAGCGCGTTTTATAGGTACAAACTGAAAAACTAACATAAAATTTTAAGAAAATGAACACAGCTCCTCTCCAGGGTATCAAGGTTGTCGACTTCACCGAAGTCCAGTCCGGCCCTTCGTGTACACAAATGCTTGCATGGCTTGGCGCCGACGTAATCAAAATCGAACGTCCGGGCGTGGGTGATGCCACTCGTAAAGAACTTCAGTTTAACCCTGACCTTCCTTCATACTATTTCCTTCAGCTGAACTCCGACAAGAAGTCGCTCACCCTCGATGCCAAGACCCCCGACGGTAAGGCAATTCTGACCAAACTGATTTCAGAATGTGATATTTTCGTTGAAAACCTCCACCCCGGTGCAATGGATAAGCTGGGCTTCAGCTGGGAGGAAGTTCACAAGCTGAATCCTAAATGTATCTATGGTACCATCAAGGGCTTCCCTCTGTCGTCTCAGTATGCCAACCTTAAGGCTTATGAGCCTATCGCTCAGGTTACCGGCGCCGCCGCTACAACCACCGGTTGGTACGAGGGTGAATACAATATTCCT
>JAAVGX010000040.1 GCA_014800065.1 Bacteroidales bacterium
ACCCGACTGGCTATCCTGCCGGTGGGACCCCGATTGTGGGCCATAGCGGGAGTGTTTGTCATTACGGCCGTAATTCCCTTTGTACTGATTTGGTCTCTGATTCGTATGGGTAAGGTTAGCGACACCTCGATTTCCGATCGCTCTCAGCGCACCATTCCCTATATCGCATCGGTTTTGTGCTATGTGGGAGCGGCGGTGTACCTGATATGCCTCAAGGCTCCGGCATGGCTTTGGGCGTTCTTCATCGGGGCATCGGTTATGTCAATCATTTCGCTTGTAATCACCCGTTGGTGGAAAATCAGTGCCCACACAGGAGCGGTGGGAGGTCTTTGCGGAGGTATATTCTTCCTGGCCTGGAAACATATGCTTCTCTACAGCCCTCTTTTCTGGGTGTGCGCATCCATGGTTCTGGTATGCCTGATGGCTTGGGCACGTCTTTACCTGAATCGCCACACACCGCTTCAAACTCTCGCGGGAGCCGTTGCAGGCTTCGTCATTATCCTCGTATCTCTTTCAATATCAATATAGTATCCAAGGCCTTGTGCCATTTGAATTAATTGCAATGAACCCCACAGTAAGTATCATAATGGGCAGCACGTCCGACCTGCCAATCGTAAAAAAAGCCGCCGACTTCCTGGAACAGATGGAAGTGCCCTTTGAGTTGCGCGCACTGAGCGCCCACCGCACACCCGATGCCGTGGCCGACTATGCCAAGAATGCCGTCGCCAATGGCACCAAAGTGATAATCGCCGCCGCCGGCATGGCCGCCGCCCTCCCCGGTGTTGTGGCTTCGATGACCACCTTGCCCGTAATCGGGTTGCCCATAGCGTCCACCCTCGACGGCATGGATGCCCTCTACTCTATCTGCATGATGCCTCCGGGTATTCCCACAGCCACCGTTGGTATAAACGCAGGCTTGAATGCCGGTGTATTGGCCGTGCGCATTCTGGCTTTGGCGGATGAGGATTTGGCTGCACGATACGATGCCTATGTGGACTCTCTCAAAAATAAAATTGAAAAAGCCGATGCCGATCTCAGAGCTGTAGACGGCTACAAATACAAAGTATGACAAAGGATAGAAAACGCCGCCCCACTGTGACGGTGCAAGTTGGCTCAACCACCATAGGGTCGGCAGTGCCGGTGCGTGTGCAATCAATGACCACCACACCCACGCTGGACACCGACGCAACGGCCGCTCAAACCATTTCCATAGCCCAAGCGGGTGCCGAACTGGTCCGCATCACAGCCCAAGGAGTGAGCCACGCGTCCAACTTGAAAAATATCAGCGAGGCAGTTCGCAAGGCGGGTATTACCACACCATTAGTGGCGGATATTCATTTCAATCCCGATGCAGCTTTTGAAGCTGCCAAGCATGTTGAAAAGGTGCGTATCAATCCGGGCAACTTTTTCGACCCCGGGCGTACTTTTAGAAAAATGGTATTCACCGACGCCGAATACGAAGCGGAGATGAACCGCCTTCGCGAAAAATTTATCCCCTTCCTGAACCATTGTCGGCTCAATGGCACAGCCATCCGCATCGGTGTAAACCATGGCTCGCTGAGCGACCGCATCATGAGCCGTTATGGCGATGGTGTGGAAGGAATGGTTGAATCGGCCATGGAGTTTATCCGTGTTTGCCGTGATGAGCATTTCGACAACGTGGTTATTTCCATAAAAGCGTCGGAAGTTCCGTTGATGACAGCAACAGTGCGCAGACTCGTTGAGCAGATGGAACTCGAAGGAATTGCCTATCCACTCCATCTTGGCGTAACCGAAGCCGGTAATGCCCTCGAAGGCCGAGTGAAGTCAGCGGTAGGCATCGGGTCGCTGTTGGCCGACGGAATCGGCGACACCATCCGAGTGAGCCTGAGCGAAGCTCCCGAGGCCGAAATTCCTGTAGCGAAAGAGTTGCTCCGTCACATCGAAAAGATTCACAACGGCACTAATCCTTTGATTTATAAAAACGAAGGAGACACGCACATTTGGTCGTACCCATCCGATATGGCTCAGGAGGAATTTATCATCGCGGCCTCTGTGGATATGGGTTCTGCCCTGCTAAGCGGAGTCCGCGGCAACCTTGTGCTCCAAGGCGGTGCTGTGAGCGATGCTCTCCGCGATGATGTTCGAAAAGCAGTTATTCAGGCCTGCGGTTTGGAACGTTTCAAGGCCGAAATCGTGGCTTGTCCCGGCTGTGGGCGTACCTTGTTCGAGCTCCAAGGCGTTCTGAATCAGGTGAAAGAACGTTTCCACCATCTGAAGCATTTGAAAATCGCCGTGATGGGCTGTATTGTCAACGGACCCGGTGAAATGGCGGGAGCTGACTACGGTTATGTAGGCGGCGGCGTTGGCCGTGTCAACCTCTACCGCGGTACAGAATGTGTGGTTAAGAATCTTCCTCAAGAAGAAGCACTCGATGCAATGTGCGAATTATTGAAGGCCGACGGTCAGTGGATAGAAAAAGAAGATAGTGGCAACAACTAAGGACCCCCAACTGATACAACTCTCATCCGGAGTCCGGCTGGTGCATCTGCGTCAGCCCGGCGCCGGGTTGGGCGTGTTCGGCATAGCCGTACGCGCCGGTAGTGCGGATGAACGCGCCGGTGAATTCGGGCTCGCGCACCTGGTGGAACACACCATCTTCAAAGGCACCGTCCACCGCAGCTCGTGGAACATAATTAATCGCATGGAGAGTGTTGGAGGCGAGTTAAATGCCTACACCACGAAGGAAGAGACTGTAGTTTACTCCATCTTCCCCACCGGCAATGCAGCCCGCGCCATTGAGTTGATAGCCGACCTGGCCTGCAACTCCGCCTTCCCCGAAAAGCAGATTGCGAAGGAACGCGAGGTGGTGGTCGACGAAATTATGTCGTACTACGACACTCCATCCGAGGCCATATTCGATGATTTCGAGGATCATATTTACGCCGGGACACCTTTAGGACACAACATTTTGGGCTACCCGGAAACGGTGGAAAAGCTCACCTCGGAAGATTGCCGGAATTTCCTGCATGATTTCTATGCCAAAGACAATTTCGTTGTATTCTACGCCGGTAATCTGTCGGGCACGTCGGTGGGCAAAATGGTTGACCGTCATTTCAACTCGCTCAATGAGCACTGCAATCGCAGAGAAGTTGGCCCGGTGGAGGTCAGGCCATTTGTCTTGACTCAGAAAAAGCCTATCCATCAGGCGCATATCATACACGGAATAGCCACCGGCGGCATCTATTCGCATGATCGCTATGCGGTTGGATTGTTTGCCAATCTCATCGGGGGCCCGGGCATGAATTCGCTCCTGAACGTAGAACTCCGTGAGCGCAGAGGCTTGGTGTACAATGTAGAGGCCTCCACGGCCATGTACACCGCCGGAGGATTACTCACCGTATATTATGGATGTGACCCTGAGGATGTGCCTCAGTGCACCATGCTGTGCAAACGCACATTCGAGCGCATTGCCGACGGCGAGCTTACCGCCCGGCGGCTGGAAATGGCCAAAAAGCAGTATATCGGACAACTGGCCATCGCATCAGAAAATATGGAAAATGCCATTATGTCGGCGGCGCGCGCAACGCTTTTCAGGGGTAATCCTCTCACCCAATCCGCCACGATTGACAATATCATGGGCGTAGAACGCTCGGCCATCATCGAGCTGGCATCCCAAGCCGCAAATCCTTCTACCCTTTCGTTCCTGCCTGAATAATCAATACAGCAGCAAGGACTTGCCGTAGGCCGTGAGGTACTGACTCACACGGTAAGGTGCAACCTTTACCTGAACCGCGCCCTGAGCGTAGCTGGCAATTTCGTAGGGCTGGTAAGCAAATACAATATCACCCTTGTTGTTAATGAAGAAATTGTCGGCAGCAGGTAGCTCTGACAGATTTGTCGGCCCGATAACGCTTTGAACCGTTCGTGCTCGCTCCTTGAGGATTTGCGGAAGAGCCGCGATGCCTTCGGGAGTGAAGATGTCTCTGAGCCCGAACACTTTGGAAGTACTGAAGTCGTAGTTGAGATAGCGGATGGTATAATCACCATGAGCGGCCCGCATGGGATACTCCGAGAAGATGAGCTGATAGCTGAGAATTTCGGGCGACATATAAGCCACATTGCCTTGTACGCACGAATATCCGTCCAGATTGGCAAGAAAGACGGAGGATGAGTCGTTGTCGGCCTCAATCGGTGTATAAGGAAATCCCAACTCTGCCACACAATTCAGCTGGCGACGCTGAATCAAAGCATCATAATTCACACCCACGGTATCGAAAGCGAGCTCCAGGATACTGTCGCGCAGCTGCGCCAGATCTGTCCCGTAAGCTTTCACAGGGAGCAACATGTCTATTTCCGAACCGAACGAAAGGTCGGAATCGGAAGCAAAGGCGCTTGCGGAGCCATCGAGAGTGTAGGCCACCTGCGATTTAAGAACTTTAAAGGCGACGTCGGGCTCTTCCTGCTGCGGTTGATTTTGGGTACAGGCTCCCAGTCCTGTTGCAAGCAGAACCGACAGAGCTGTCAGGCTTGTGGGTATGAGATTAAATTTCATAAATTCAGTATTCTATGCGGTTTGTAGATTAAACACCGCAATATGTTTTTTGTTTTGCCTGCATCAAAAAACTGTGTAAAAAAAGCTGTGCGGAATTGCACAGCTTCTTTATAGTTTATCTCACTCTCAATCGTTGGCCGATCTGAAGTTTTGAATTTGCAGTGATTTTGTTCAGTTTGCAGAGCTTTGCCACTGTAGTACCATTGCGCGCGGCGATTTTGCTCAAGGAGTCGCCCTTGCGAACACGATAGGAAGAAGAGCCTGATTTTGAGGAGGAACCTGACGAGGCTGTTGAGCGAACGTAGGGTTTGTTGGGATTCTTCTTCAGGTATTCCTGAGCATACTGTGAGTTGGCCTTGGGGTCGTAGTTACGAGCGTTCTGATACGTATTTTTATTGAAGGCGTAAGTATCGGTATGCGTGGTCTGATTGGCGAAGTCGAAGATAGCGCAGGGATTGATAGCATAGCCCATGTATCGGGTTTCGAAGTGGAGGTGCGGTCCGGTGGAACGGCCGGTATTACCTGCAAGAGCGATGGGGTCGCCGGCCTTCACATAATCGTCGTCCTTAACGAGGAAAGCCGAGAGGTGACCGTAAACGGTTTCGAGGTCGTTGGTGTGACGCAGCACTACATAGTTGCCGTAGCCGCGACGTTCGAAGTTGGTGATTCGTACTCGGCCGTCGAAGGCTGCGCGAACGGTATCGCCGATATTTACCTTAAGGTCGACACCCTTATGCATACGGCGGAAACGCTTGCGATAGCCATAGGGCGAGGTGATGTAGCCGGGATGGGGCATGGAGAACTTGCTCACGTCGATAGTGGCGCTCTGAGGCACATCGGCCTCTGAGTAGCAGTTCACTCGCTTGGAGTCCCAACCTTCGGTGTAGATATCGAATTCGGGTTCTTCCTCCTCATTGAAGAGAGCCTCCATATATTTAGTGGTGTTCTCAACGGAGATTCCTGCATTACCCTGATTGGCGAGCAGACCCTTATGCTCGGATGCGTGTTTATCGGGGAGTTTATAGTTCTGAGCTGAAATGCCACAAACGCTCAATGCGATAGCAGCTGTTGCGATGATAAGTTTGTTCATGATTTGAGAGAGAGTTATGCCAATTATAGCTCGTCGGGAGCGTAAAGGCTACCCTGAAGGGGCAGCGTGTAATCAAAAATTTCGTTGGGGCTGAAGAAGCGGTTGATTTCAACCTCGGCACTTTCAAGCGAGTCGGATGTGTGGATAATATTTTCCTGACCGGACATACCGAAATCGCCACGGATAGTACCGGGGAGGGCTTTGCGGCAGTTGGTGGCGCCGGTCATAGCTCTAACCACTTCCACGGCATCCTTGCCTCTGAGCACCATCACGATTACGGGTGTACGCATCATGGAGTGCAACAGATCGGGGAAGAAAGGACGGTCAACCAGGTGTGCATAGTGCTCGCGAAGTTTATCTTCGGTGAGCTGCATCATTTTGATGCCTGCAATAACCAGACCCTTTCGTTGGAAACGCGTTATTACGTCTCCAACCAAGCTCCGATCGATTGTTGAAGGCTTTAAGATTACAAATGTTTGCTCCATGGAAAGCTTAGGTATGTGTTTTGAGAGAAGTCAACTGTTTTATTTGTCCCCAAAGTTACTAAAAATTATGCTCTAAAGCAATATTTAACAAGTCAAAAAAGCATTATTTAACTTTTCAATGAGCGCACACCCGTGCGCATTTAGTTAACTTTCAATCACTTATCTAAAAATATGTTTTACAACATAAAATCAAACATTTTCAAATAACCCATCCGGATATATCCATCCAACCGGCACCCTGAACAAGTGGTTTTCATATAATTTTGAAAATCGGGAAATATGTCGTAATTTTGCATGCTTTATAAAGTGACGACTATGAAACCTACTCTATTTGTTTTAGCCGCCGGAATGGGCAGCCGTTATGGAGGCCTCAAGCAGCTTGACAGCATAGGCCCTGATGGCCAGACTATTATGGACTATTCGGTGTACGATGCCATGCGCGCCGGATTCGGAAAAGTTGTTTTTGTGATCCGCAAGGATTTCGAGGACGATTTTCGCAAGAAAGTTCTTGCCAAATATGAAAATCATATCCCCGTGGAGGTTGTGTTCCAGTCGCCGGACGCTCTTCCGGAGGGCTACACCGCCCCGGCAGGGCGCACCAAGCCCTGGGGCACCAATCACGCCGTGCTGATGGGAGCGAGCGCAATCCACGAACCCTTCGCGGTGATAAATGCCGACGACTTCTACGGTCGTGAGGCCTTCGAGACGCTTGCCCAGTATCTCGGCCAAATCAAACCCGAGGAAAAGGGACGATACTGCATGGTGGCATATAAAGTGGGCAACACAATGACCGAAAACGGCGCTGTGAGCCGTGGCGTGTGCACTGTAGATGCCAACGGCAAACTCGACACCGTGGTAGAGCGCACGGCAATCCGATTCGACGACCAACATCGCATTGAATTCACCGACGAAAATGGAAAGGTTCAGTACTTGGATGCCGAAACACCCGTGAGCATGAACTGCTGGGGATTCAGCCCCGACTATTTCGACTACAGCGAGCGCGAATTCCGTCTCTTCCTCGATGCCAATGAGGGTAACCTCACCGCGGAGTACTACATCCCCTGGGCCGTCAACACCTTGATGCACAAGGGAGAAGCCACCGTGGATGTTCTCAGCAGCAACGCCCGCTGGTTCGGCGTAACCTACCCTGAAGATCGTGCCGGAGTGGTTGAGAATGTCAACCGCCTCCACGCTTCCGGCGACTATCCCACCAAGTTTTTTGAATAATGCTTACTTTCAAAGTCGATAAAAGCCTTGACGACAGCAAGGCGCGAGCCGGAGTAATCACCACCGACCACGGTCAGATTCATACTCCTATATTTATGCCCGTAGGAACGCTCGGCACGGTGAAAGGTGTGCATATGCACGAACTGCGGGACGACATCAATGCCGAAATTATCCTCGGCAACACCTACCACCTGTATCTGCGCCCGGGAATGGACGTTATTGCAGGTGCAGGAGGCTTGCATAAGTTCAACGGCTGGGACAGACCCATCCTCACAGATAGCGGCGGATTCCAGGTGTTCTCACTTTCGTCCAACCGCAAACTCACCGAGGAGGGTGCTCAATTCCGCAGCCACATCGACGGCTCCAAGCATCTGTTCACCCCCGAAAATGTGGTTGACATTCAGCGAATTATCGGGTCGGATATAATGATGGCCCTGGACGAATGCGCCCCGGGCACAGCCGAATTCAAGTACGCTCGCAAATCGCTCGACCTCACAAAGCGCTGGCTTGAACGCGGCTGGAAGCATTACTGCGAGACTGCTCCGCTCTATGGCCACTATCAGGCCTACTTCCCTATCGTTCAAGGATGTACATATCCCGACCTTCGCCGTGAGGCAGCCGCTCATGTGGCCTCATTGGGGGCCGACGGCAATGCAATCGGAGGTTTAGCCGTGGGCGAACCCGCCGAAGTGATGTACGAAATGATTGATGTGGTGAATGATGTGCTGCCGCTCGACAAGCCTCGCTACCTCATGGGCGTCGGAACACCTATTAATATATTGGAGGCTATCGACCGCGGCGTGGATATGATGGACTGTGTGATGCCTACCCGCAACGGGCGCAACGGAATGCTCTTCACCCCCGAGGGCACCATGAATATGCGCAACGCCAAGTGGGCCAAGGATTACAGCCCGTTATGGGAGGACGGCCCCTCGATTGTGGATCGCGTGTACTCCAAAGCCTATGTGCGCCATCTGTTCGCTTCCGATGAGCTCCTGGCTATGCAAATTGCATCTATACACAACTTGGCGTTCTACCTCTGGCTGGTACGCGAGGCTCGCAAACACATCCTCGCAGGCGACTTCAAGAGCTGGAAAGAGGAAATGGTGCTCAAATTAGGCCGACGGCTCTAACCTCTAAGGTTCTATAAGCAAATACAAGCCTAAACCTGATAAAATCCAATAAACCAGATAAATGCTCAAGATACTCGACCGCTACATAATCCGCAAGTTCCTCGGGACTTACGTGTTCGCCATCATCCTGTTGCTGGCCATTGTGGTGATGTTCGATATCAACGAGAAGCTCGATTCGTTCCTGAAGGCTCCGCTGAAAGCGACTATCGTGGATTATTTCCTGAACTTTCTCCCCTACTTCGCCAATCAGTTTTCGCCACTGTTCACCTTCATCGCCGTTATCTTCTTCACATCCAAACTCGCCGACAATAGTGAAATCATAGCCATGCTCTCCACAGGCATGAGCTTGAAGCGACTGCTCCGCCCCTATCTAATTTCAGCGGCCATTATCGCTGCCGGAACCTATGTGCTGAGCGCTTACATCATTCCGCCGGCAAATGTGAAACGCATCAATTACACCAACACTTATGTGAAAAACAAACGGCAGGATTACGGCTCAAATATCATGCTGATGGTGGCTCCGGGTGAGATTGCCTATATGAGCCGCTACGACAATCTATCCAAGGCCGGATATCGCTTCTCGCTGGAAAGTTTCAACGAAAATAAGGAATTGACCTCGCGCCTCACCGCCTCCTCCATCAAATGGGACACTCTCTATCATTGGACCGTGACCGACTATGTGATACGCGATTTCCGAAATGACCGCGAATATATCCGAAAAGGACGTAGCCTCGACACGATCATTCCCTTCGAGCCGCGCGACTTCCTCATAGGCCAGGAGGACCACGAGAAAATGACCTCCGGCGAACTTGCCGAGTATATATCGCGCCAAAAGGCTCGAGGTGTGACCAACATCCAGACTTTCGAGGTGGAGCAACAACGCCGCATAGCCATGACCGCCGCCGCTTTTATCCTCACCATCATCGGTATGACTCTATCCATGAAGAAGGTCAAGGGTGGTCTGGGCCTCAACATCGGCATCGGACTGGTGCTCAGCTTCAGCTATATCCTCTTTATGACAATCACGCAGGCTTTTGCAATTTCAGGCCTCACATCGGCCTTCGTGGCTATGTGGATTCCAAACTTCATATACATCATCATAGCGTTTATACTTTACTTCCGCGCCGCCAGCCGATAACCCTCAGTTAAACATATCGTTAAAGCCCCCGTCAGTCGTAACTGCGGGGGCTTTGGAGTTTTGGTATTTGGTGAAAAGAAGAATGGTGCTTATTTGTTGAGCTTGTCGGCCAAGTCGTGCACTTTATCGGCAAGGGAATCCAACAGATCGGCACCCTGCTCTACCACCTTGGCAGCGCCACTTACCACTTTCTGCTTGGTCTGATTAAACGTTGAATCGGGATCGTCGGTCTGGTCGGCGATACGGTCTTTCACATTCTGCACTGCGTCGGCAATACCGGCCTTGGCATTGGCAGCCGCTTCGGCAGCCTGACCCTTGAGTTGGTCAAATTTTTCTCCGGCCTGGTCCTTAATACTCTGAGCCTGTTCCTTTACCGCTACCTTTGCGGCTTCAGCTGATACTTGTGCTGCGGCTTCTGAAACCTGTGCTGCGGCCTGGGCGGCAGCTTGAGATACGTTACTGTTCATAATCTGAGGGGAGTTAGTTGTTATACCTCTATAAACAAGTCATATAGCCGTTTGGTTCAGCCTGAGAACAGATTAAGGTTTCAGCGTGACCGGCGCACCCTGTCAACTTCTTTCATAAATTCCTCAAATCCGTGGAACAGAGCCTTGTGCGTTCGTTTCCATTTCTCAAATTGCTCGGGTTTGGTGAACACGCGGCCGTAGGGATAGTCGTACTCCTGCCAGTTCGTTCCGTCGACAAAAGCGGGATAATCCTCGGCAAAATCGGCAACCGTGGGAGTTCGCCCCGACTCATAGATAGCTATAGCATAATCTATTACCTCATCAACNAACTTNGCGCGACGTTTNNCCANATATTCATCGAANGTGCATATCACTTTNGCCGGAGAGCCAATAGCAACGGAGTTTGANGGNATTGATTTGCTCACCACACTCCCAAGCCCTATGATGACATTATCCCCGATGGTGACACCCTTAAGGATTGTGACATCACGACCTAACCACACATTGTTNCCTATTGTGATTCTACCGGACGACGGGATAAACTCTGCATCACGGTTCACGAAAGCTCGAGAGGCAAAGTCGTGAGTCATCAGCACCGTTCCATGNTGAAGCAGCACGTTCTCGCCGATGGTTATCAGTTCGGGACGACTGCTGTCAACAATAACACTACGCGGATGAATAACCTTGGTACCTTCTCCTATACGTATTCCGCGACGACGCATCCATCTGATATTAGCCTCGCTTGATTCCCATTCAGGATGACCAATAGCCCTGTAAAAGATTTTTCTGAGTAGTTTCTTCAGCTGTTTCTTCATAATTTTTCTNNCAAGNGNGCAAGCCGTGCAGGAAGTTCAGCTTTAGAACAGATTNAGGTCNGCATCNTCCACATTGTCGAACCAACGTGACAGCTGCTCCTTGGCGCTTNGATGAATTTCGGGTGTGATGCNGTCCCAAACAGTTTTGAGCGCCAAGACCAGAACGGAGAAGTCGTCGGTGAAGCCGAGCGGNCCCAACAGGTCGGGGATGAGGTCAATCGGGAGGATAAGATAGCCCAACGCCCCTACCACCAAGGCCTTATCCTTGAGTGGNANCGACTCATGGGTCAGCGCATTATAGAGCAGCAGGGCTGCATATACGGTTTTGATTCCGGCGCGGGAAGCCACCTTTGTGAGCTTCTCAAGCAGTTTGGAGGGGGAGTATTCGGAGCCGTAAGCCGATACCTGTCCCTTGGTGAGATTCTTTTTCATGACTTTTCAATTTTTTCCCTTTTTATCATCAAAAAGTTCGATGACTTTCATAGCACATTCTCCAANGAGAACTACAGCACCGAGTACTGCCATCACATTCATTTTTGTTATTTTTTGCTTTCATGGCTTTGAATGTTTTTTGATTTCGATGCAAAGATACCTCGCCAACTCGGGCTCGCAAAATTCTTTGAGAATTTTTTCATTACTTTCTGTATATTTGTACCAAATTCAAATATATGGTAGTGCGAATCCCCACCNCCGGTTGNCACAAAAAAAATAGAGCTATCCTCNCGGACTGCTCTAATTTTCTTACACATAGTACTTAATGTTAGATTATATGTCTATTCCAGATTTTAATCATGAAAAAAGCATATCAAATGCTCCTTGTATCATTTCCGATGCAAAGTTAATACGGATTTTCTCATTTTGCAAATTTCCTTCCTGCCNTCAATAAGGGTNCGCTATGGCATTTTGCCACAACTTTCCACGCTAACCACACACAAATGCCGTCCACACTCACATTTTCACATCTCCGTGCTATTCAAAAGCAGAATTAAGCTAATTTTTGTGCATATTCTTAATATATGTTAAANATGCTATATGTTGTAGCATTATGTTTTATAACATTGTTTTAGCGCCATATTCTGCAATACATCAGTGGCAATTTGCCATCTACGCGCACAAAAAGTGCCGATTTTAACAGTCCGCCAAGTAGTGTTTTGCAGCGGGGGGGACACATTTAACATCTTTTGAAAAACTTTCTACCCGCGAGGACGTTCTACCCATTGCTTGAGGGAAACAACCGAAGGCACAAACAACATAGAATAATATCAGATTAAATAATTATGGAAAGAAAGATTTCATTCAGTGAGCTGCAGAAAGCAGTCGACGAAGCTTATGAACAATTCAAGAGCGACAAAGAAGGTGCTATCGATTCTCGCAATATCGGCGCGGAAGCCGGCAAGTTCGGCATCAGCGTTATGCTGACCGATGGCCGTACTATCGACAAAGCCGATGTTGACGCACTCTTCCCCTTGGGTGCGATTGCAAAACTTCCCGTTTCAGCCGTTCTGTTCTCTCAGAACAGCAAGGACGAAGTGGTGAAGAAGAGCGGTTCCTGCGCCTGCCATGCCAAGAAGGAGAAGGTTGAACTTCCCTTCGGTCGTCATGGCCTGCGAGCCGTCAGCGCTATCGAACCTTCAAACGACCCCGAAGGTAAGTACGACATCATCTCAAGCATGATTGCCAATATGACCGGTGGCGCTGCCGGAGTGCTGAATGATAAAATCTATCAACAATATAANGCTGAGGTAGCCTCGGACAATGTAGCCGACAAGCTCGCTCAGGCNGGATACTATCTCTACGACCAGGCCGCCACAGNCATCGAAGTGTACANCAAGTTGCTCTCGCTGCAACTTACCACAAAGCAGCTTGCCGCTATGGGTGCAACTGTAGCTGCCGATGGCCGCAACCCCATCACGGGCCAGTACGCCTTCGATGGTGCCAACAGCCAGAGCATCGTGGCTCTGATGGCCACACGCGGCAAACACTTCATCAAACCCTGGATGGTGAAGACCGGTATGCCTGTCAAGAAGGGATTCGGCGGCGGAATGGTTGCCGTGCTCCCGGGATTCGGCGCCATCGCAGCCTTCGCTCCCGAAGTGGATCAGAGGGGCGTTTCTGTCAAAGCAGCCAATGCAATTGCTTACATCGCCAACAAGCTCGGACTTAGCGTCTATGCTTCGGCTCGCGTAAGCGTTGAATAATTGACCTTTTATGGTTGAATGTTATTATATGATTTCTGCAAAAGAGGCTCAGTCCGGGTGGATCGAGCCTCTTTTTTCTATCGGGCCGGTAGTAAATCAACCTCATTGATATCTATCAGGTTGTGGAGAATGGCAAATATTGTCAATCCTGCCGGGGAATGGATTTGAAGTTTTGCCGATATATTCCTCCGGTAGG
>JAAVGX010000041.1 GCA_014800065.1 Bacteroidales bacterium
TATTTATACCCGTTAGGGTACTAAACAAGATTAATTTCAATATTTTATACCCCTTAAGGTATAGTATGACTAATTTAGCGAAATTTATCAAGGCTAAGCGCAAGGAATTTGGGCTTACACAGGTTTACTTATCTCAGAAGTCAGGGGTAGGACTACGCTTTGTGCGTGAAATGGAACAAGGAAAGGACCCCCCCGACTGGATAAAGTCAATCAGGTTCTTGCACTGTTTGGGGCGGAAATGGCACCAAGTAAAGTCTCTGAAAATCAATAAAGGTAATATTAATATTTAATGTTTGTTAGACTATGACAATCGAACTTCTAAATAGAATCGAGGATAGAACGAAAGAAGCTTTAGCAAAGCCTTCATCGGTTAGCGAAATTACAGTCAAAGTGAGTACACCATATGTGGGGTGGATAGATGTTACTTTATCTGCGTCTTATGGCCAAAGTTATACATTTAACATGTCGGACGTATACGATCCTCTTGAGGATTTGCGTAATCTTTTGGAAGGATGGTATGGCATCAATGGCGTCAAGGAGATCGTGATTGATTGTGAGCATTATAGAGCCGTTCTAAGTATGCAAACTTTTTATATGGAGCACTCAAATGGCGGTGAGTTCTTAGGTCTGCTGAAATGCTATGATGATAAGTATAGTTACGAGGATAATCATAATAGCGATTTAATGGTGGTCTTGGTAAATTATAATAAGGTTGCTGTGGATATATACACAGCTTTAAAAAATCAAATTCTTAACTCTGAGTATAATTCGGAAGAATGGCATATCAATGATTTGCCTGATGAAGTAGATGATGATGATGACCCTGATAAATTTCGTCGATATCTTTATGAAAAGAGGGTTAAATCGAAATACCTTGAATGGATAATAAAGTATAGAGGACGGGATTAACTCAGGCCCCAAAATCCACTAATATGAAGATTGTATTTGTTTGCACGGGAAATGCCAGTCGGTCTGCGGCATCAGAAGTAGTTCTCAGAAAAATGCTGGCTCAAAACAATATGCAGGCCATTGAGGTCGAGTCCTGCGGTACCGATGTACCGCAAGGTCTTTGTCGTGAGGAGGTTATGTGTAGAATTGCTGCAGAAGCCGGATACAGCTTGGACGGAAAGGCTGTAAAAATGTCCGCTCAGATACTTGAATCTGCCGACCTGATTATTGTGATGACAGAAGATCATCGCTCGCAGGTGCTACAATTTCTAAATTCCAACATGCAAGACAAACGCATTGTCCGCTTNAACGANTTTTGCTTCGGAGACGATTCGGATTTACCCGACCCTCATTATCATGGCGAAAGCGTTTACAGAAAGTGTTTTGACACTATCGAAAGAGGCTGTCGGGAAATCATAAAGAAGCTGAAAGAATAGTCCCGAGCCTCCACGAACCATTGGCTGATGTCGAATGTTAATTAAACGTAACTCGTTTAAACTTTAACATCATGACCGACATCTCCATATGGGCCGACTATGCATGCCCGTATTCATATATAGGCGAAAAGCAATTAATGGATATTATCGAGGAACAAGGACTTACCGACAAGGTAAATATACGCTTCCTCTCATATCAACTTGACCCCAACGCCCCGGTTGTACCCACCGAAACCATGACCCAACATTTTATGGACGGCCATAAGTTCACCGCCGAGGAAACAGCACATCTGATGACGCGTATCACCAAGATGGCTGCNCGTGNGGGTCTTGACTACAAACTTGCCTCCACTCAGGTGTGCAGCACATTCGATGCTCATCGGCTGATGGAATATGCGCAGAGCACTTCCTCGCAGCAAACCGCCATAAAACTCAACTTCGCCCTATTCCATGCCAACTTTGTAGAGAATCTGCGCCTCTCCGACCATCAGGTNCTCCTCACAATAGCCGAAAAATGCGGGCTCAACACTAAAGATGTTCAGCAGGTGCTCGATAGCAACCAATATGCCGACCGGGTCAAANCCGAGGAACAGGANGTCGANGCCAAAAAGGATTTCGACCTCATACCNTACATGNTGTTCAACGGTTCGACCGTTTTGCAAGGAATCATATCGCCGGGTGAAATGAAANCCGCCCTCNNCGTCGACTCACAACAATAAACNTCACAAGCATGAACGGACTTACCATAGGCCTCACCGTCCCGTTTATCGGCACTGCATTAGGAGCNGCTTGCGTGTTCTTTATCAAAGACCACATNCCGCCTCTGTTCCGAAAAGGTCTCACCGGATTCGCCGCCGGCGTCATGGTGGCCGCATCGGTGTGGTCGCTAATCATTCCATCCATNGAAATGACCGGCAAGGAGGGCTTTGCAAGCGTGCTGCCCGCAATGGTGGGCTTTGCCTTGGGAATTGCATTCTTACTTTTGCTTGACAACATCGTTCCTCACCAACATAGCGACAGCAACGAAAGCGAAGGACCGCGCAGCAACATTTCGCGCACTAAAAAGCTCGTGTTCGCCGTCACACTCCACAACATACCCGAAGGAATGGCAATCGGTGCTGTNTTGGCNGCNGCGTTGGANCATANNGCCGGTGTNCCGATGGCTGCAGTTGTAGCCCTATCNGTGGGNATGGCCATCCAGAATTTCCCNGAAGGCGCAATNGTGTCGATGCCCCTGCGCGCCGCAGGCAATAGCCGTGGCAAATCCTTCTCATTGGGCGCANTGAGCGGCCTCGTTGANCCCATNGGTGCAGGANTNACAATCCTATTAGCTGANATGATAATNCCGGTACTGCCCTACTTGCTGGCCTTCGCTGCAGGAGCCATGATATATGTAGTGGTGGAAGAACTTATTCCCGAAACACAGGAAGGCACCCACTCCAACTGGGGCACCATAGGATTTGCCATCGGNTTCATGCTGATGATGATGCTCGATGTAGTTTTAGGCTGAAAACCCGGCTCCGCCACTACCAAAACATATATATAGTAAAAAGGTTGCTCAAGCCTTGCTTGAACAACCTTGCTTTTGAATTAGTCGGGGTGACTAGACTCGAACTAGCGACCTCACGCCCCCCAGACGCGTACTCTAACCAACTGAGCTACACCCCGTTTGTTTTCTAAAGCGATGCAAAATTACGCACTATTTTTATATTCTCCAAATTTTTTTGAAACTTTTTTCTCACAAAAATTCCNCANACGACAAATTNACCACACTACCCTGCTGTTTACCAANCATTTACAGTNATAAAAAATTTTTANTCGGTTTAGACCCATTTCAGCACGCGAAATTTATTTTCCACCAAGAATANCATATATTCAAACATTTTCATTATCTTTGGAGTTTNAAAACCGAAATACTTACTTACCATGGCAGAAATAAAGTGTATTGGCATCCTCACCTCCGGAGGCGACGCTCCCGGTATGAATGCCGCTATCCGTGCCGTCACCCGCTCGGCCATCTTCAGCGGTTTGAAAGTCAAAGGTATCTATCGTGGCTACNGAGGCCTCATTACCGACGAAATCGTTGACTTCAAAACTCAAAACGTTTCAAACATCATCCAGCAGGGGGGNACAATCCTGAAAACTGCGCGCTGCAAAGAGTTCACCACACCCGAAGGTCGCCAGCTGGCCTACGACGTGCTCAANCGACACGAAATCGACGCTCTCGTGGTTNTCGGTGGCGACGGCTCTCTCACCGGCGCACGCATTTTCGCAAACGAATTCAACTTCCCGATCATCGGACTNCCCGGCACCATTGATAACGACCTCTACGGTACCGACACCACCATCGGNTACGACACAGCNCTGAACACCATCATGGAATGCGTGGATAAAATACGCGACACCGCAACAAGCCACGAACGACTCTTCTTCATCGAAGTAATGGGGCGCGATGCCGGATTCCTTGCACTCAACGGCGCAATAGCNTCAGGCGCAGAAGCTGCGATTATCCCTGAAATTTCNACNGAAGTCGACCAGCTCGCCGAACTCATCCAGAACGGNTTCCGCAAGAGCAAAAACTCCTCAATCGTACTGGTAGCCGAAAGCCCCGTNACCGGAGGCGCAATGGGCCTGGCCGAGCGCGTAAAAAATGAATACCCCGGTTACGACGTGCGCGTGTCAATCCTCGGNCACCTGCAACGAGGNGGNTCNCCNACAGCACACGACCGAATCCTCGCATCTCGAATGGGAGCCGCTGCAATTGACGCTCTCATGGAGGACCAGCGAAACGTAATGATCGGCATAAAGAACGACGAAATCGTGTATGTACCCTTCTCAAAAGCTATCAAAAACGACAAACCCATCAACCGAGAACTCCTGAACACACTCCGTCGACTGTCAATCTAAAAAAATATTAGCTATGCGCTTGCAAAAAACCGAAATTTTTCATAACTTTGCACCCGCATAGCCAATCGGGGTGTAGCACAGTTGGTTAGCGCGCCACGTTCGGGACGTGGAGGTCGGAAGTTCGAGTCTTCTCACCCCGACATCGCAGGAACAAGTTCACAGACCTTAAGGNCNGCGGACTTGTTTTGTTTTTAACGGTCTATGAAACTTATAGAGATAAATCTAACCAAAATAATAGAGATCTGCAGGCNATTCCACGTCCGCAGACTATGGGTATTTGGNTCCATTCTCACTCCGAGGTTCAACGACGACAGCGATGTGGATCTCTGTGTGGATTTCGACCGGGACAANATNCCACTGTTNGAGTCCGCCAACAACTTTTTTNGATTTCAGGACGCAATGGCNGGATTACTNAATNGCAAAATCGATATTGTCGACGACAGTTCAATAAAAAANCCGTATTTCCGGGCNGAAGTCAACGAAAAGCGCNAGATGATTTATGGATAGGAGTATAGAAAAATCCCTCTACGACATTCTTTCTTGTATTGAGGAAATTGAATCCTACTTCTCTCAGTACCCTTTGCAGTTCGAAATCTACAGAACCACTCCTCTTTTGCAGCCTGCGTCCGGAAATGATTTGGGCTATAGTAATTAACGACTTGCCTCGGCTCAAACAAGAAGATATAACTCACCTCAATAAATAATCCGCAGAGAGGTTCTGCGGATTATTTTNTTTGCGGCGGGGGAGGATTATTTTGAAACCACCCTTTTCTATGGGTTTGCTGTCGNGTATCAATTCAGTTTCCACTTTGCGCTCGGTATCCTTTTTATTGTGGTGAACCATTCGTTTAAGAGTCATTTCATGCTTTTGATTCAAATCCGGAATCTCGAAAATGATACTCATATCATAATCATCTTCTCCATCAAACTCACCAAACATAAGGGCTTCCGGTATTCTGGTTGGAATGTTACCTACAAAGGTCGGATAAGTGTATAAGCCATAGAAATGAGGCAAATAATAGCGACTTTCTACGGGCACTACCCACCTCATACCTACATCCCAATCGGCAGTGTAGCTCTTATCCTCAAATACGACCTTGAAATCATAGCGATACCAGTTCCCTTCAACAGTGGAATCCAACAAATTGACACCTTGTTCATCTTCAATATGTATAACAAAGTCAACCGGTGACATATCCCAGATAGGCATATCGCGGAAATCCTACTTGCAAGCGAAAAGCAAGGGTAAAATGAATAAATAAAGCAGTTTTTTTGTATTGATTAAATTTGTTGGAAAATATACTATAAATATTCGGAAACAGCAAAAAGCGGTGCGCGATATGCGCACCGCTCTTATTTCAGATAGTTTCTATCCAAGTAGATTACTGTTCCCAACCAAAGTTTTGGCCAAGTTTATTGTTGAGAATAATCTGACCAGAAGGAATTGGGTAAGAGTAGTACTTCTTATCGAAAGTACGCTTCAGAGTCGGATAGTTGGCATTACCATTGATATATCCATTGGTATTAGATACCGCAATGGGTGAATTTTTAGCATTTGCACCGAGAAGAATATTGGGATTTGCAGCTGTGTCAATTTTGTCGAGCTGATGCCAACGGATAAGATCCCAATAACGGAAGTCATAATCCATGATAAGCTCACAACGACGGCAGCGACGAACTTCCCATATAAGGGAGCTTACACCCATATTGTTGGCGGGATCCTGCATTGAAGACAGAGAAGCAACAGTCTGGTCGGGTAGTTCAGCACGCTTGTAAAGCAGGTTGAGAGTCTTGCCCATATCAGCATCGGTGAGAGTGCCGAGTTCAGCCTTGGCTTCTGCATTTTCCAGAAGAATTACAGAATACCAGTAGATAGGAGCGCATACAGTATTACGAGTAGTGATACGGTCATCCACTAAGAGAGCTGTATTATCATACTTGCTAACACCGTAGCCTGTAGAAGAAGTCATTTGCATTGCTCCGGCACGTTTCCAAGTAAATTGTTTACCGTCCTGAGACCCGTTAAAATAGATTGCCGAGTCAGTTGTCTGTGCAAGACGATTATCACGAACTGCAAGAGCTGCCGCGATAGAAAGAACAGTACCATCACTTGAAAGGATAGCCTCATCGCTGGTATTGAGGCTGGTAAGAGCCTTAGGTTTACCATCTTTGAAAAGATATGCATCAAATGCGTCCTTTGTAAGACCATCTATGGTGGTTGAACCGCAAGTATAGTCCTGAACGCAGTTCATAGTAACATTGGAAGCATAAGCGCGGAAGAGGATCATTTCAGGATTGTTTATCATAGCCGGTACCTCGCTTGCATCAGTATAGAAAGACTGATAGTTAGCGCGATACTTTTCTGAGAGGCTATATCGACCTGAATTAATCAGATAGTCTGATGCTTTTGCAGATTCCTGTAGAAGCATCTTAGCACGTTCGGGATCAGGTGCCAAACCATTTTCTGCGAGTGTGCAGTACTTACGATAAGTACCTTCGCAAAGACACATATATGACTTCATTGCATAGGCGAGGTCCTTGGACCAGGACTGTGCGGCTTTCTGTACGGAGATATTTTCACAAGCGAAGTTAAGATCTTCGAGAATCTTATCGAACACAACATCACGCTTCTCGCGAGGAGAATCGAAGAGAAGTTCTTCATTTGCGGGATCTACTGGTTCTTCTATAAAGTGACAATCACCGTAGCGACGAACGAGGTAGTATTCCTGGAATGCACGACAAAGGCGAGCTATACCAAGGAAGTTTGCCTTTACCGAAGGCTCGAGGGAGGACTGTTGTACTCGGTTGATAATCATCACCGAGTGACGGATATTAGTATAGGGGTTGGTGTAGCTGGTGGAACTGGTCGGTACAGAAGTAAAAGACCAATCCTGGAAACTGCTGGGGCACTGGTCGTCGGTGCGAGTATTGAAATAGAATTCACCATGTGTGCTACCGGTTGCATAGCCAGTGAAGTAAGCGTACATCTGGTTTACTTCGAGACTTACGTTGTCAGGATTATTCCAGTACGCAGGACTATCGGTTTCAAGAGTAAGTGGGTAGCGGTTGTCATCGAGGAAGTCGTCGCAAGATGCTAACGAAATACCTACAACAGCAAGAGCCGCCAGTATAATTGACTTTTTCATATCGAAATTAAATTACGGATTTAGAAGTTGATCTGTACACCGAATGAGAAGGTACGAGGCATAGGAGTAACACGACCGAACTGTTCGTTCTTGGTTCCCGCCATTGCATTGTGGCTTGATTCGATTTCAGGGTCGATACCAGTGCCCTTCATACCGTTGTGAAGCATACAGAGATTTTCAGTGGTGAAGTAGAGACGAGCCTTCTCGATAAGAGCCTTGCGGGTGATGTTCACGGGCAGGGTGTATCCAACAGTAAGCTGTTTGAAACGCAGGTAGCTCATATCTTGCAGATAGCGAGTCTGGGGATAGAAGTTAAATGCACCAGTACCAAGATTTGATATTTTGCCAGTGGCAGCTGAGCCGGGGAACAAACAGGGGAAAGTGTTATTCTGGTCAATGATATAACCGGTAACCTTATTATTATCATCATAGATGATTTGGTTGTAGCTTTCCTGATTTGCATAAGTACAGTCAGCACCACGAGTCAGAGGCATTACGAATGCAGAGCAAGACCAGTAATCACGCTTGCCAACGCCCTGGAAGTAAGCATCGATGTCGAAGCCTTTCCAAGCAGCGCCAAGGCGGAAGGAGTATTCGTATCGGGGAAGTTCGTTACCAATCTTCTTGAGGTCACCGTGATTCTTTTCAGTACCGGCACCATACCAACCTTTGGAGAAGTCGTTAGGATCTTTCCAAATTTCGGGATGCTCCTTGGCTTCTGCTTCTGTATGGATACCACCATCGATTACACCGTCGCCATTAAGATCTTTGAACTTAACGTCGCCAGGACCGAATACGAACTTACCGCTCTGAAGGAATACCTGGCTGGGGAGATTGCCACCAGGCTGATCAGTCCAATCAATTTCAAAAGTGCCGGGCTTGCAATCTGCTTCGGTAAAATAACGATCTGTTTCAAGACCCCATATAGCACCAAGCTCTGCACCGGTGTAGAACTGATTGATTTGCATATTGTCGTTGCGATACTTCACAACCTTTGTCTGACCGTCGTAGATGTTGAAGTTAGCATAAATATCCCAGTCGCCAAAGCTGTGGTTGTAGCCGAGACCAAGTTCCCAACCACGGGTTCTGAGCTGACCTTCATTAACACTCGGAGAAGAAGATACACCAACAATACCTGGAAGAGTTAAACCAGGTGCAAGCATATTTTTTGTATCTCGCTGGAACCAGTCGAAGGTGAGGTTGAGGCTATTGTTAAAGAAACCGAGGTCAACACCAACGTCAAGTGTTTCTACGCGTTCCCAAGTAAGAGAAGAGGAAACGAGCTTAGGAGTATCAGAATATTTAGTGGGGTTAACACCACCATTCTGCAACCAATAGTAGTTCGAAGGGCCGGCTATAGTGGAGATGAACATATTGGAACCGATAGCTTCGTTACCTATCGCACCATAAGAAGCACGTACCTTACCATTGCTTACATACTTCTTAGCATCAGTGAAGTATTGTTCTTCAGAGAATCGGTAGCCGATAGAACCGGAGGGGAAGAAACCCCAAGTTTGGCGTGCAGGGAAGCGAGAAGATCCGTCGTAGCGGCCGTTGAACTCAATAAGGTAAATACCTTTATAGTCAAAGTTTACACGACCAAAGAAACCTGCAGTAGCACGGTGACTCTTAGAGTTGCCTACGATGGGGGCTACATCTATGCCCTGAGCGTTCTGACCGGATGTAAGTCCCAGATATGGAAGATTTACATCAAGAAGAGTTTCGCGAGAAGCATTAAAGTCGGTATAGGTGTACTGTTCAGCGGTTCCACCAAGCATAACCTTCAAATTATAGTCATTTGCGAAAGTATGTTCATACGTACCATAAACATTGGTTGTCCAAAGTACCGAACGTGAAGTGCTGTTACCTGCACCGGATGTTGTGGAGATGTCCGTAGGAGAGGTAGCCGAGTTAGACCAGTTGTTCCAAGCGTAAACGGGCACATAATAGGTTTCAGAGTTCCAATACTGGATGTCGTAGGTATAGTCAGCATGGAGGCTGAGACCTTTGATGATATTGGCATCCATATAAGCCTGGATCTTTGTATCAGAAGCCCAGTCCTTATATTCACCTGCATCCATACGGCCGGCTACTATCTTATAATAGTATTCTTTGCCGTCGTATTCACGCAGACCGAAAGGATTGAAATAGGAGCCCCAACGCCAGAGGTAAGTTGGAGTTGCCTGACCGGTTATACCGTTAGGCCCGCTATACTCTTTTGACGAATAGGTAAAACGAACACCAGCACGCAACCAATCAAAAATCTGGGTATTCACGTTAACATTGGCATTATAACGACGCATTTCACCCGGGCGAATATTTTCAAGAGCAGTGCGCTTATTATAACCAAAAGAGGCACGATAGTTGGTCTTACCGCTAACTCCTTCGAGGCTTACGTCATGCTTGTTGCTGGGGGCGGCATCATTGTACCAAATCTTGCCAACATTCCAGTTTGCATAGTAAAGGGTTTCACCGCTATCCATAATGTAGTAGTCGCCGGGGTTATTGGCATCTACATACGGAGTCATCACATGGCCGAGTTTATCAATAGCCTTACCGTTAGCAGCTTGCCACTGTTCAGCATATGGCAACAGGTTGGTGAAGTGCATACCGAAGAGTTCGGTATCACCACCGGCACGTTTCTGTTGCTGAATCATACTACGCAGCTGAGTTGGTACATCAGCATATTGAGGAAGTGTTGTAGGACCACTCCAGCCGAAGTTGTTAGTATATTTTACAGAAACTTTGTCCTGCTTGTTGGGTGTCTTGGTGGTGATCAGGATCACACCGAAGGCAGCGCGGGTACCGTAGATAGCGGAAGAAGAAGCATCCTTCAATACTGAGATTTCAGCGATATCATCGGGGTTAACGAAGCTCAGGTCATCAACGGGCACACCGTCAACAACGATGAGCGGGCTTGATGTCTGGCTGTTAGAAAGAGTACCGGTACCACGGATACGCATTTTGGCGTTACCCGAAGAGGTGATGTCACCGTTGTTTGTGGTGATGGTAAGACCGGGAACGGCACCCTGGAGAGCCTTGGCAACGTCGGTCTGAGGCCGTGCATCCATTGTGCGGGCGACGTCGACGGTTGCTACGGCGCCGGTGAGGTTGGCACGTTTTTGTGTACCGTAACCGATGGCAACGAGTTCGTTGAGCATTTCGGTTGTGGGCTGCATGTAAACGGTCATACCGTTAGCGGCAGCTACTGTTTCGTTTTTGTAGCCTACATAGCTCACTTCCAGGGGAGTGCCGGCGGCTACACGGATTTTGAAGTTACCAAATGCGTCGGTAGCAACGGCATTTCCTTTGGTACCTTTTTGAGAAACGGACGCGCCGATAACCGGCTCGTTGTTTTCATCAAGCACAGTACCCTGAA
>JAAVGX010000042.1 GCA_014800065.1 Bacteroidales bacterium
ATCCACTGACAACGAAGCATATCATTATAGCAAATAGAGCTTTCAGTTTCATATCAGTAGATAATTTTGAGGTCGGAATTAAGCTTTTTGCCGGGGGAGAGTGCAATCCAGTCGCACACAATACCAAGCACGGCAGTGTGGGTAGTTGCGTTGTTGATGATACCGTTTGCTTTTAGGGACTCTATGTTGCACCGGTATCCCAGGCGTAGAGTCGTGGCACCGAAAGAGAAGTCGGCGGCAACGAGGTTTCGGAGTCGGAAAAAGTTTCCGGGCCATGCACAGTGAGCGAGTCCGGAGTGGTTGCCAAGATAAATTTCGTAGTACAGTTCTCCGTATTCGGGAGCGAAGAAACAGCCCGTGAGGGGAATATCGGCCTGATATTTGATTCGGAGAGGAATACGGCCCAATTTGCGACTCCAACTCAGAGCGGCGCGAGGCCCGACAGTCCATGAGGCCTTTACAGCGACGGGGTTATTTCCATTCCGGGGTGCATAGAGTATGCCCACGGAGAGGTCCGTATAGCCACCCGCCATCAACTGCCAGTCGGTGGAAAAGTTATGCTTGAACAGCATTGCCCACGAAAGGTTGAGGTCGGCATCCCAAACGGGAGCGTTGCGCCACGGCGGGGTTGTACGCCCCAGGGCGAGCCTGCCCCCCAACTGCATGGTCCATTTGTGCGGATTGAACCGCATGGCCTGGCTGCGGTCGTACGCCAAGGCGGTGTACCAGCCTGACTGTTTGAGCGGCGAGAGGTAAGTGTTGGCAATGTGTGAGCTGCCGCCCTCTATCATATATGCCGACCTTACGGGGCGCAGTATGTTTTCCTGACTAAAGGCGGTCAGGGCTATGATGGCGAGGAGTATGGTGAGGCGGATTCTCATTCTTCCTCGGGGGCGTCGGAAAATTCGGGTTCTTCTGAATCTTCAAAAATTTCAGAGTCATCAGCCTCCTCGGAGCTATCTGAATCCTCGGAGTCGTCGGTCGGCTCGTCGATTTCTATTACCTCGTCGAGCTCGAAGGTAGTAAGACGCTTGCCACGTGCCTTGAAGGACTTGACTCCGATAAATTCATCGGCATCAATTTCCATGGCCTGACGATGAGCGTCGGCACCACCGAATGTGATTTCAAATTTGGGGTATTCGTTGTCGGTGAGCAAGATGAGGGATGATTTTTCATCATCGCCAACGAACCGCTGCCGTTTTGCGGAATCCTCGAAAGTGAAACGTTTGATGTAGGGGTATTTCTGGTCGGCATCGTTGAGGATGGCGGTCCAGATGTGCTTGGGACGGAATTTTTCCAGGCGCAGAATCTCGTCGTCGTAGTGGTTGGTCGTTTCAAATCCGGTGGTATAGAATTCGCCGTTTTTGAGGACCACCAGTATGCGGTCGTCGCCGAGGAATTCACCGAGATAAGTACCTCTGCCGTCGTAGTTTATACGCATCACATCGAAATCGAACCACACCTTGCGCCCTCCGAGCGTGGAGTGCCCCTGTTCCTTGAGTGAAATTCGCTGGACATCGTTCTTGGTGACGAGGTTTCCGATAGCGGTGCGGCTCTTCACGGCCAATTTTGCAAAATCAACATCCAACGACAGCTTGCTCAGTCGCAGTTTCGGTTTTAGTGCAATCTTCACCACTTCGGCCTCACCGTTAGGATTGGCAGAGAACCACACTACCCTGCTGCCGGGAGTTTCCTGAGTGAGGTTGTACTCGCGGTCGCGGGTGAGGGTGTTTATGTAGAAGCGCTTCATGTAGTAGGCTCCACCCTTGCCGTTCTGGTAGATTACATTGTAGATTGTGCGGGTGTCCTTTTTCTTGAACACGTTCAGATAAAGGACATTCTTGCCCACATCGAGCTTGTTGGCGACTTTCACAATCTTGTAGCGGCCATCCTTGTAGAAAATGATGATGTCGTCGATTGGAGAGCAGTTGCAAACGAATTCATCCTTCTTCAGACCTGTGCCGATGAATCCTTCCTCGCGGTTGATGTAGAGTTTCTCGTTTGCTTCGGCCACGGTTGCAGCTTCGATGTTTGCAAAGCTACGGATAGTGGTACGACGCGGGTACTGATCGCCGTACTTTTCCTTTAGGTACTCGTACCATCGTACGGTTTCATCGTCGATGTGTTCGAGTTTGTCCAGAGTATCGGCAATTCTTTTTCGGAGAGCCATCAGGGCTTTGTCGGCCTCATCAGAATTGAATTTGAGGATTCTCTTCATTCGGATTTCGAGGAGTGCCAAAATGTCGTCGCGAGTAACGTCGCGGATAAAGGAAGGCTTGAAAGGTTCGAGGCGTTTGTCGATATGAGCCACAACGGCATCGATGTCGGGGGCCTCCTTGTAGCCCTTGTCCTCGTATATTCTTTCTTCGATGAAAATTTTTTCGAGGGTGTCGTGGAGGAGTGATTCGCGGGATTCACCCAAAAGGACTTCGAGCTCTGAGGTGATGATTCGCTTTGTGGTGTCGACGCTGTGGCGGAGAACATCGCTCACACCCAAGAAACATGGTTTATTGTCCTGAATTACGCAGCAGTTCGGCGAAATATTGATTTCGCAATCGGTGAAAGCGTATAAGGCGTCGATAGTTTTGTCGCTTGAAGTGCCGGGCTGGAGGTGAATCAGAATCGAGGCCTCCTCGGCGGTGTTATTCTCCACCTTTCGAATCTTAATCTGCCCGCGCTCGAACGCTTTGAGAATGGACTCGATAAGGGTGCCTGAGGTTTTGCCGAACGGCAACTCGGTGATGTTAAGCGTCTTATTGTCGATTTTTTCAATCTTGGCTCTCACCTTGATTGAGCCTCCACGCTTGCCATCGTTATATCGACCAACGTCCATAAGGCCGCCGGTGGCGAAGTCGGGGTACAGCTCGAATGCCTCACCTCTGACGCAGGCTATTGCCGCATCGAGAATTTCGTTGAAATTATGAGGCAGAATCTTGGAAGAAAGACCCACGGCGATACCCTCAGCACCCTGAGCCAGCAGAAGCGGGAATTTAGCCGGCAGAGTGACGGGCTCCTTCTTACGGCCGTCGTAGCTCATGGTCCACTCAGTGACCTTCGGGTTGAAGAGGACGTCGGAGGCGAAGTTGGAGAGTCGTGCTTCGATGTAACGAGCGGCGGCCGCATCAGCTCCGGTGAGAATATTACCCCAGTTACCCTGAGTTTCGACCAACAAATCCTTCTGCCCCAACTTTACGAGCGCATCCTTGATAGAGGCATCGCCATGAGGGTGATACTGCATGGTTGTACCCACGATGTTCGCCACTTTGTTGAAGCGCTTGTCGTCGATGGTCTTCATAGCGTGCAGAATTCGGCGCTGCACGGGCTTGAGGCCATCGTCGATATTAGGGACAGCACGGTCCAGAATCACATAAGAAGCGTACTCCAAAAACCATGTCTGGTACATACCGTTGAGGTGATGACGTATCACCTCGGAGGCGTTTGTGTACACTTTCGATTCTTTGGAACCGGGATAATCGGTATCGGCAACGACATCTTCGGGAATTTCCTCCTCAAATGCGTCGGCCAGTTCTTCACGGATTTCGTCCGGTGTTTCGTCAGGATTAAATGTATGATCGGTCATAAGGTTGTAGCTACCCTACAAAATTAGCAAAAAAAAATCAAAATTCAAATTTTTCCTGAGTGCGAACTGTGCAAAATCTGTCACTGAGCATCGGTTAGCCGAGGGCATCTATACGATTTAAGTGCTTGTCTTACAATATTCTAACCCGCAAGTAATCAAAAAAGACCCCTTATCAAAGGAGCCTTTGTGCGAAGTGTGTGTTTGCTATTATTCGCCGGGGATGATTGCTTCAGAGGGGCAAACAGAAGCGCAAGTTCCGCAATCGATGCAGGTGTTGGGGTCGATTACATAGATATCGCCTTCAGAGATTGCTTCCACGGGGCATTCGGGCAGACAGGTGCCGCAAGCCACACATTTGTCGGTAATTACGTAAGCCATAGTTAGTCTTTATTTAAGTGAATAATTATTCCGGGTGCAAATATACACAATATTTTTTAAAGTGATGCTTCCGGGTGGATTTTTTTGCATCAACCTTTCACGATAGAGTCGATGACCTCACGGATTCGGCCTGCCAAAGCTTCAGCTTCCTCGGGGGTGTGAGCCTCTGAGTAGATTCGGATGATGGGTTCGGTGTTTGATTTGCGCAGGTGAACCCAGCTTTCGGGGAAGTCGATTTTCACACCGTCGATGTCGGTGATTTTTTCGCCGGCGAATTTAGTCTTTACCGCTTCGAGGATAGCGTCAACGTCGAGGTCGGGAGTGAGTTCAATCTTGGTTTTGAAGATTTCGTAGGGAGGATAGGTTGCCCGGAGTTCGGTCATGGTTTTGCCGCCCTTGGCCAGAAGAGTGAGGAAAAGCGCCACTCCCACGAGGGCGTCGCGACCGTAGTGGAGCTCGGGGTAGATAACTCCGCCGTTGCCTTCGCCGCCGATCACAGCACCGATGGCCTTCATCTTGGTGGTAACGTTCACTTCTCCCACAGCTGAAGCTTCGTAGTTTCCACCGTGAGCCAGAGTAACATCGCGGAGTGCTCGCGAAGAGCTCAGGTTACTGACAGTTGCGCCGGGGGTGTGGCTAAGCACATAGTCGGCCACGGAAACGAGGGTGTATTCCTCGCCGAACATTTCGCCGTTCTGGCACACGAGTGCGAGGCGGTCCACATCGGGGTCTACAACGATTCCGACATCGGCGCGTCCTTCCTTCATGAGGTCGGAAATGCCGGTGAGGTTGGCGGGTATAGGTTCGGGATTATGGGCAAAATCGCCTGTAGGATCGCAGTTGAGTGTAATGACTTCCTTAACACCGAGGGCTTTGAGGAGTTCGGGGATTGCGACGCCTCCCACGGAGTTGACAGCATCGACAGCCACACGGAAGTTGGCCTTGCGGATAGCTTCCACATCCACCAGCTTGAGAGCCAGCACCATTTCGATGTGTCGGCGTGTCCATGTGGTGTTTGTGTACACCTTGCCGAGGTCGTTCACATCGGCGAAATTGAGCTCGTCGGAGTCAGCCAGGCGGAGCACTTCGGCTCCTTCGGCGGCATTGAGGAATTCGCCCTTGCTGTTGAGCAGCTTCAGGGCGTTCCACTGGCGAGGATTGTGAGAAGCAGTCAATATCAGGCCCCCACAAGCATTTTCGCCAACAACAGCCAGTTCAGTGGTAGGGGTTGAAGCCAGGCCGAGGTCGATAACGTTGAACCCCATGCCGGAGAGGGTGCCCACAACGAGGTCGCGTACCATCGGACCGCTGATGCGAGCGTCGCGCCCAACCACGATTGTTTTGTCGGCGCGCCGGGAGTTGCGTGCAATAAAGGTAGCGAAAGCGGCAGTAAATTTCACCACATCCAGGGGTGAAAGTCCTTCGCCGGGGACTCCGCCGATAGTACCGCGGATACCCGATATTGATTTAATCAGTGACATTGTTTATAATTGTGTTTTAGGGTTCTTTATGGTATCAGCAAGTGCCGATTTTATTCACGAACGTGATAAGTGAGTGTGTANAGATAGGGGATTACGTAAGCCTGATTGTCGTATTCCCCATAAGTGCTCTTTACAATGAGGTTGACCTTGCAGTCGATAGGAAGNTAAGAGAGTGGCATCTGAATACCGGCACCCCAGGTCTGAGAAGATACCATCTGATAATTTCCGTAGCGGAACCATGCCGGGCCGAGGGTCAGGTTGTTGCCCGTGCCCTGGGGGAGNTCNCCNTCGGCGTAGAGTGCCAGGTTGTACTTGGTGTATCGGAAGTAGATCTGCTGGTCGGCTTCCACGCGGTTGCCGGGTGTGCCGGGCTCGAGCACCTGCATATATAGCATACCGTCCTCGTCGAGGCGGTAGTAGGGGGCATCGGGTCCGGTGATGAACACCGTGTCGGCGGGTACTTCGAGCACCACCTGATGGTCGGCCAGGAAGTTGTTCACATAGTGAGCCTCGTCGGTGAGCAGCTCTGCGTAGGTTTGACTGTCATCGCAGGCGGTGGTGGTGAGCAGCGCTGCGATGGCGCTCAAAAGCAGGGGAAGTATACGGTAGATCTTCATGATCGGAGTCTTATTTCTTGATATTAATATATTTTTCTATAATCTGAGGCATAATGCTTTCGAGGTAGCTGACGGCTTGTTCCAATGTGCCTTCGAATCGACCGCCGGCGGCGTTGAAATGTCCGCCCCCTTCGAAAAACTCGGCGCATATGCCGTTTACACCAATGGAGTCCTCGCTTCGCATTGAGATACGTATTTCCTTGGATTCCTGACGCATGAACACGCTCCATTTCACCTCGGAGATAGCCAACGGCTCATTTACGAGCCCCTCGGTATCGCCTTTGACATAGTGGAAGCGGTTGAGCTCGTCGCGTGAGAGGGTCAGGAGCGCACAACCTGCCTCGGGGAAAATACGCATATTGCTGATTGCGTAGGCCTTGAGGCGCATGGCATTGGCACTGGCGTTCTCTATGATATCGCGATAGAGTTTATATTTGCGGGCTCCTTTCTTGATAAGCTCGCTCACCACGATGTAAATTTCGGGATCGTCGGAGTTGTTGTGCGCGAAGTTCCCGGTGTCGGTCATGATTCCGGCCAGAAGGCACTCGGCAGCCTGGCGGTCGATGAAGTTGAAGAGCTCCAGGCGGCAAATAAATCGGAACAGCAGGTATGCGGTGGCACACATTTCGGGATGCGAAATGACCACATCGGCGTTGATGTCCGGGTGTTCGTGATGGTCGATAACGATTTTGGGAGCTTCAGCTGTGGCGATGAGTTCCTGCAGGAATTCACCGGCTCGCGAGGGGGTGTTGAAGTCGAGGCACAAAATGAGATTCGCCTCCTTGAAGAGCTGACGGGCAAAATCGGGGTACTTTGCAGCGATTACAATCTCCTTGGAGCCCGGGAGGGTTTTCAAATTGGCGAGCATATCGTCGGGCAGCACAATGTGCACGTCCTTACCGATGGCGCTGAGCACACGGGCAGCGGCCAAAGCAGAACCAACGGCATCGCCGTCGGGCGACTTGTGCGCCGTGATTACAATCTTTTCGGCGCTGTCGATGAGCTCTTTGGCCTTTCGAACCGATTTCTCATTTATTCTTCGTGATATCATACTTAGAGCCTGAATTGCAAAGGTACAACTTTTTTCCGAAAAACGAACGCCTAAAAAACAAAAAAATTGGAATTAGCGCGGTAATTGGAATTATTCGAATTCCACTTCGTCATCGGCGGCCATGCCGAGAGTTGCTCCATCGGTGGAGTAAGTTTGCGGGGCAAATTCTTCCACAATGTCGAATCCTCCGCGAATAATGAAGTCGCGGAGCAATTTATCCGCCTTGGCCGTAACTTGGAAGGGAGGCACAAGAGCAGCGTTGAGGCTTCGCCCTTCTTTGGCGAACCGAGCACGGACCGACGTTTCAAACGGGAGCCCCGGAGGCGTTGCACAATCAAATGCCTTCACATATAATTGTGCAACCTCTCCGGGGTAGTGGATTTTGGGGGTGGCCTACAACAGTGGGTAAAAAACCACGGCTTACCTTGTTAAAGGTCTCCGGCCTTTCTTACTTTTATCTTATTCTACTCTGTGGCAGCCTGCTGCTGTGAGGAGGTCGGCGAGAGCTTTGGCGTGGTGGCCTTGCACGATTACGTGGTGGTTGCCGATGCTGTTACGGAGGTAGTAGTCGGCGGGACGGTCGAACTTGAGGCGCACCTGTGTGCGGCACATGTTGTGGTTGTTGAGGTTTTCGATGATAGTTGCATCGGTGACGAAGAAACGGTCCATTGCGGGTCCGCCGATTTTGATAACGGTCACATCACCCTCGGGAATTATGCCCTGCACAGCCACACCGCTGAGGCTTTCGAAGTGGTTGCGGAGGATGAAGCTTTCGGTCTGGTCGAGTCCGATGGTGCAGTGAGCCAGGATTACCTCGTTGGTTTGGGGATTCACGCGTGAGGGGTTGGCCATAAAGGAAGCCTTACCGGTAGCGGCCTGCACAATCATCATGGTAAGGAGGGTCTGAAGGTCGCCTTCGCACCCGGCCATGATTCCTTCGTCGGTGAGCACGGAGAGGGCCATACAACCGGTAGTCTTGGTGCGGTCGAGCAGTCGGAAGCATGCCAGAGTAATAGCGGAGAGGTTATCCTCGCGGACGATTCGGCGGATTGCCTCGGCCAGGCGCATAGCCTGAACAATATCGTGAGCGTTGGGCTCTACGCATCCTTCCGCTCTGTTGGCCAGCGCTTCGGAGGCGTCCTTTACATCGGCCTCGGTGATTGCATCAAAGTGGGCATATACGCGTTCGAGGGGAACTTCCACCAATTCGAGCCCCCAACGGTCGCGAGCCACTTGGGGCGACACGCCCGAGGCGATGAGCCAGTCGCTGGGAGTGCCGATAACGCCCACGCGCTTGCCGGCCAGACGTTCGCGCACCTGATGGAGCTGACAGAGGTGCACCAGGCGGTCGGCGATCTGCTCGATAGAGCCGTGAATGACCTCGGACGCAAAACCCTTCTGACGGAGGAATGTGGAAATTTCAAGCGAAGCCGCCAGGGAGTTGTGAGTACCGTCGGCAATGAGAAGGGCGGGATTGGGGAGGATGTCGAAAATATCCTTTACCTGGGATTCCACGCCGCCGGTGGCGATGAACAGCGCCTTGAAAGCCTCCGGACCGAGCTTGGCAGCCTCTTCGGGGGTGAGAATATTAACGTGGTCGAAACGCTTTTCGAGCTCTTCGAACATAGGCATATGCGAACTGCGCACCATAGTGGGGTCGTGCAGAACGGATGTGAACGTAATAATATTGAGAGTCACTTCTATTAGGTTTATAGTTATAAATACGATTTTAAAACCGGAAAAATATTCCGCAACAAAATTACTAACAATTCGGAAATAATGCAAATCCACCCAACGGGGAGATTTGCAAAAGAATCGGGCGTGCAAGCCCAGCCCACACGCCCGATCGGGATAATTACTCAGAATTTATTGTACGGCTACCTTTGTGGTGAAGCCTTCAACAGTTACGAGATAGATGCCTGTTCCGGCGGGAATTTTGCCGGCCTTTTGAGTGCGTGTGCGGCCGTCGGCGGTGGTGATGACGACATCGGCCTCAGTACCTTCCACCACGATTGCACCGGGGATTGTGTATACGTTCACACCGGCGGGGAGTTGGGCAATACCGGAGGGCATTACCTCGAGTGCGGAGCAGAATGCNCCGTTGCCNTGCTCGTATACNGGACGAACGGCNTAGGTGCCCTTGCCTTCGGCGTTGGCATGNGTGAANGTATTGGTGGCGGTNGTTCCAACGGACTGGCCGTTGCAGGTAANCTCATATCCGGTGAGCTTCCATGCGGGAACGGTCATGTCGTTGAAGGTGATGTCGTCCACAAACATTGCAAAGGAATCGTCGCTTACACAGTTGATGGCGAAATAGCGTGCACCTTCGGGGAGGTGGTAGCGATATTCCACCCATGTAGCGGGCAGTTCAACGTAGTTTTCGGTGAGCTCGATGAAGTTGACGGGGTCGGTNTCGGTGGTNGAATACCATACCTTCATGCGTTCGGGAGCTACTCCGTCCACGGTGAATGAGCGGGCGTAGAATGAAATCCACTGCTCTGCCCCGTTGAGACGGGGTGAGATGAGCCAGTCGTTGTTCACGTAGTTGTTGGATGCCACTGCCATGAACATCTTGTTTCCGGAATGGGTCTTACCCTGCTCCCAGATGTCGATGCCCAGAGTGGATGCGTTGCACACCTGGAAGGCCTTGCGGNCTGAGGCGTTGGGGTATTCACCGAGGTCCTTGTTGATGTANANGGTGGTTGCGTAGTCGCCGTCGAACATGGTCCACTGTCCGATAGCGTCNATTGCCCAGTCGGTGTAGCTTTCAACGTCGTCGGTAACATGACCGGCTTCGTGGGGAGCCNTCCAAGAGAGAGTCACCTGTCCATCGGCCACAGAAGCGTTCAGGCCGCTCACGGTGGGGAGGACGGGCTCAACCACGGAGATGGATGCNTTGGCGGTGTTGTTGTCGGCCACGCCGTCGCCGGTGAGGGTTGCTGTGAGCGTACGGGCACCGGGTTCGGGAATGGCTACGTTGAGTGTAACTACAACNGAGGAATTCTGNGCGATGGCNATATCGCCCTTGGAGGCAACTTCGGCAGNNCCATCGGAGATGGAGAGGGTCAAGCCGGAGAGGTCGAGCAAACCGATGTTTTCAATCTTCACTTCCACGGGGAAAGTCTGAGCTGNAGCAACCTTTACGGGTGCATTGAATGCAACGATTGCGGCGTCGCTTTCGTTGAGATTATCGAGCTTGATATCGTCCACGAAGATGTTNGCTGCGGCGTCGCCGGTGGCGGNGAANCGGAATCGGAGGCTCTTTGCGCCCTTGTAGTCGCCGAGCATCACGGTGTGGCGTGTCCAACCGTCGGCATCNCCTTCAGCACGGGCGATNGGTTCGCCNGCNGCCACATACTCACCGCCGTCGGAGATGAATACCTGCAGGTTGCCGTCGCCTTCGATGCCGGGGGTGTGGTACATGTAGAATGTGAGCGCGGGNCTGTCGAGNNCGGAAATATCGAACTTGGGCGAGAAGAAGTGGCAGAGCATACCCTTCACTTCGCCAACAGCGTGGAAGCAAGCCAGGCCTCGGTTGCCGGTGTTNTCGGCCACCACGGGGTTGACGCCTGATGTTTCGAGTGTCCAGCCGTAGGTGGGTGCCATGTCGCTCTGAGCAATCCAGGGGTAGAACACAAATTCAGCCTCGGGGAATGATTCAGTGGCGGGAGCCTTGTAGGGGGCNCCCACGAGCACGGCNTCGGTCTGGGCACCGCGNGACACCTTGCCGTTGTAGTGGCTTATGACAATGTAGATGATTGCATCCTGCTTGTCGGTGGGGATGGTGTACTTTTCATCGNTGAAGGNAGTGNCGGTAAGACCNGAGGCTACGGATGTGCCGTTGCGGTAAACGGAGTATGTAACCTTTTCGGGGTCGAACCACCCGCCGTTGTCGCCGGTGGAGGGAGCGCTCCAGCTCACCACGGGATGNGTACCTTCTTCANTGACAGCGATGGNNTCGGGNGCTGCGGGAACGTCCTCTCCGACGAAAGCTCGCGCCGATGCGGCCATACCGGCCTCGGTGACGTTGTANACCTTGACCATGTAGGTATAAACACCGGCCTTATCCACCTCATCCTCATGGGCGAGAGCCTGTCCGGGGNTGATNTCTTCAAACACCTGNATGGGCTGAGTGGTGGAAACATCCTCGCGGAAGAGTTCGGCCTTGGATACTTCGGCAAGGTTGTTGCCGTTGGCATCCTTGGTGGGCACGGTGAAGGTNACCTTGGCGGAAAGANCGCCCTGCTCACCGGGGGTGACGGTGAGGTCGGACACCGCGGCNGGCACGCGACCGTCGAATTCGGTGATGGTAACGTTGTCGATGCTTACACCGTACTGACGCATATCGCTGGTGTAGTGGAAGCCGATGTTCCANTGGCCGGATTCTGTGGCGGTGAAGGCTGTTTCGGCCACGGTGAGCTTGGTGTTGGTGATGTCGGTGTGAGTGTTGAGCTCAACGGTCATGGCCTCGGGATTGNTGCCCATACCGGCCATTACACTGAACGTTTCGGGGTATTTGGCAATGTTTGCGCGATACTCATAGCGCACCTTNTAGAGCTTATCCTTTTCGAGCTTTACATCGGGGCTGATGAGCCAGTCGTCGCCGGCAATTTTGCCCTGGGGGTTGTAGTAGGCCGCNCACTTATCGTTGGAATTATAGCTCCAGGTGGGGTCTTCGTTGTTATCTACGATGGTCCAAAGGGCGAAATCNTCGGAAGAATCGAACGACTCGCTATAGGGCACGGAGAATGCGCCGACAGCGGATACACGGTTCGACTCGGTGCTATTGGGAGCGGGNTTGATGTCGTTGTAGGCCAACACGGTATAGTAAATCACGCGAGCCGACGCGGGAATTTCGCTGTCGGTGTAAGTGGTTTGGCCGTAGTCGGTGACGAGCACCTTGTTNTCGGGCATACGGGTGAGTGTGTAGCGGAGGCTTTCGGGGTTTACCAAACCACCGTTAGCACCCTCGGTAGGAGCTGTCCANGAGATAGTGGCCACGCCATCGGTNACCTTGGCTTCAACCTTTGCTACGGCTACGGGGCTGTCGTAGCCTGCGAAAACTTTCTTTTCCNCAGCATCGCCACGGTGCTCGTCGGTGCANAGGATNACGCGNACGNTGTTTTCACCGTCTTTGAGCTCCACGGGNATTTCGACCTTCTGTCCTGCTTCATAGTAGCCGTAAACATTTTCTACGCCGTTGACCTGCACNATTGCCATTACACGCTCCTGAAGGTCTACTCCGCCAACGGTCTTGGTGGGCACGTTGAAGGAGAGGTTACCNTTTGAGAAGTCGGCAGCGTCGGGCACCACGGTCATAGCCACGGCGGTAGCCGGAGCCATGGGGTCGGGAGTACCTTCCACTACATANATACCGGCAAAGCAAGCATTACCGGGCATCTGCATGATGGTTTTAGTTTCGGCAGTGTGGGGGTTGATTTCGTACAGATATGATGACCATACCTTATTCACTCCCCAACCTTCAGATGTAGACACGATTGCCAAAAGGCGATCGTTGGCCGCATCATAGGTCATTGAGCTGACTTTACCTTCCGAGGTACGGGTTTCAGGATTTATGCCCGTGTAACCGATGGTTTCGACAATACCTTTGCCGGCAACCTTGTTGGTGACGTCGATTTTCACCAATTTATTATATGAGGCATACAGGCTGTAGATTGTACCATCGGGTGTAGAGGCGATTGTGAAGAAGTCGCGTTCGTCCCAGTAGCCGGTTACGGCTTTAGCCTCGGCATCCGTGAGGCCGAATGAGCAAAGGCGAGAAAATCCATCGTAATCCTCATCCCAGAAGCCACCGTAAACCTTNTTGGTGACGGGGTCATATGCGAGGTCGGATGGACAATTCACCATGTCGATTTCCTCATGTGAAGAACGGTTCCAAGTGGAGCCGGAGTACTGGTCGTAGTAGTATCCGGNCAATGAAGCCGTAACTACNTACAAGGTGTTGTTGTGCATCAGAGCGGCCGAAGTGAAAGCCATATCCTGAGCACGATGAACGCACCTGATTTCCCCTCCGGGACGCACATCAATCGAATAAATACCGGATTGAGAAGCATCTTCCCAATCGTCGTGACTCACCATNATGCCCTGAAGTGCTGTTTCGGGTTCTGGNGGNACGAGTGCTTCGGGTGCTTTGCGCAGTTGGGCAATGCCCTGCCCCCAAACGGGGACAAGGGCGATTGCTATGGCTGCTGCACCGATTATTTTCTTTGCNGTACGCATTATTTTACAATTACTTTATATGTTTGGTCTCCGGCAACTACCATATAGACACCGGGGGCAACCGAAATCTGATATGAAGAAGCGTCGGCGGCTTCGAAGAGGGTCATGCCGGCCACGTTGACCACCTTGCAGGCGAATTCTTCTGTACCCTGAGCGAAGATGACTCCGTTGGCGGCTTCAACAGTGATGCCGGTGTGAGCGTCTTCGATACCGCTTTCGCCTACCTGCATCTTCACTTCCACGGGAGCGGACTCGTGGTTGGAGAACATTGCGGTCACNCCATAGGTGTGGAGGCCATCGGCGAGGTCGGTGTCGATATATTCGCGGGCATCCTTACCGAGTTCGGCCACAGCGGTGCCGTCGCGGTACACCTTGAAGCCGGTGTGAACGAGGTCGCCGTGCTCCATCTTGCGGGTGTAGCAAAGGTCGTCGAGGTAGAAGATGAAGCCGTCGTTGGAGATGTAGTGGATAGCGAAGTATTTAGCATCCAGAGGCAGATTGTAGGTGTATTCCACCCAATCCTTGTCGGCGGTGATTTGGCCGGAGAGAGCCTTGAAGTCGGCCACTTCGTTGCCGGTGGTNGAGTAGAGAACTTCGAAAGTTTCGAGTCCCCANTCCCAGTTGGCAGTCTTGGCGAAGAACTTCAGCTCGGTAGCGCCATGAACTTCGGGNCTTATGAACCAGTCATCGCTGTCGATAGCTGTACCGGTTTCGTCGCAAGCACTGAAGGCTGCGAGCATCTGNTTGCCGGTCTTGGCACCCCATTCGGGCAGCATCTGAGAGATTCCGAGAGTCCAGGGGTCGAATACCATGAANGCCATGGGATCGCCGCCATTGGGGTATTCNAATCCTTGCAGGGTGTAGGTNAGGCCCTTATCGCCGTCGATGAGCTTGTAGTCACCGATTTTTTCGATAGAGTATGCGGTGTAGTCCTCGAATGAATCGTTGACGTGGAGAGCGTTGGGCTCGTTCCAGCTCAGCTTAACATTCTTCTCGCCGGAGAGTTCGGCAGCGAGNGTCTTAACCTGGGGCACATCGGGGCTTANCACCTGAGTTGCTATCGCGGTGGTGGTGTTGTTGCCCTGCTCTTCATCGTCGGCCCATTCGATAACNGCCTTTACATTGAAGGTCTTGCCCTCGTCGGCCAATGTGGTGGGTACTTCGATGTCGAGTGTCACCAATTTGCCGGATGCCACTTCGGGCACATCGGTAACGGTGGCGATGGNAGTGGTGCCGTCGACGAGCTTAACGGTGTAGTCGGAAGCGGCCTTCATACCCTGGTTGAACATNGTGAGGCGGTAGCCGATGGGCTGACCGGCCTTAACGTTGGCNGGAGCGTTGAAGGTGTAGGCCATCAGGTCGTGGTCGATGTTGGACTCGATGGAGACCATATCGATATAGACGTCGTTCTGGAATGAAGCGTAGCCGTGGAAGCTCAAGTGGATGTAGTCGTATTCCTTGAACTTGGACAGATTGAAGCGGTACATGTACCAGCCGTAGTCGTACTTGGGTTCATCCACATAGATGGGCTCTTCGGTCAGAGGCACGAAGGTACCGTCGGGCAGCATGATTTCGGGGAGCATACGGTCCTGGAACTGGTCGCCACCCATAGCTGTGTCGTCATCAAGGTTGTGATAGAGNACAAAGGAGAAGATAGGAATATTCATCTCCTTGAGGGAGATTTTGGGAGAGATGATACGTCCTTCGTCGCCGTTGTGACCGCTGGTGCATTCGAAAGCGAGNAGACCGCCGTCGTTATCGGCGGGGAAGCAGGTGGGATAGTAGCCCTGCGACATGGTTGTCCAGAGGTTGGTTGANCCTTTGATTCGGAACATCACCCAGGGGTTTGTGCTGATTGCCGCATCGGCAAAGCTTTCGTAGAAGTCTTCCTTGTAGGGTTCGCCGTACCAGATGTAGTTGGTGAGTGCGTAATCGCCTACGCCTGCTTCGCTGACGGGCTCAATCTGATAGTAAATCCAATCCTGNTTGGCGGGATTGAGGGTTTTGTCCACGAATGAGTCGCCGGTAGCGCGGGCAGCCACCAGGGAGCCGTCGCTGCGNCGGATACGGTAGATGAGAGTTTCGGGGTTCACATAGCCGCCGTTGATACCGGTTTCGGGAGCAATCCAGCGGATAGTGGGATAACCCTGATATTCCTCAAGNGATACTTCNGTGGGAGCGGTGGGGAAGTCGAAGCCAACNTACTCGGTGGCGAGAGCTTTCTCACCGGCGCCATCGGCGTTGNAGGCAACTACGCGGTAGGTNTTGAAGCCCTGCACGGGAGCGGTGTCCTCCCATTGGAGNGCTGCGCCGGGTTNGGGAGCGGTGAAGGTGTGGATGGCGTTGTTGTTGTTGCCACGGTAGATGTTGATTTCGCTGATCGAGGTCAGATCGGCAGCTCCGGTGGTCTTGGCGGGTGCGTTGAAGGCAATAGTTGCGGTGAGTGCACCTTCAGCACCGGGGGTCACGGTGAGGGACTCAACGGCTGCGGGCGCGCCATCGTTGGGCACGTCATCCACGGTTACGTCGTCGATGTAGAGGTATCCGGCTTTTTTGGCGGATGTACAGTGGAAGCCGATGTAGTAGTTGCCGTCGGCTTCGGCGGTGAAGGTTGCGGTTACGTCCTTGTAGCCGGTGCCGTCGTTGGAGTTGTATTTATTGGTGTATTTTGCAGCGGGAAGAATGACCTTCTGGGCTTCGATGCTGTTGGCCGGACCGGCAGTTACTGCCAAGGTTTCGGGGTCGGAAGATACGGCTACCTTGAAGGTGACGCTGTACTTATTACCGGCTTTGGCGGTGAAGGGAGGCATAATTGCCCAGTCGTCGGCCTGCTCCTGACCATAAGCGAACACGAGGCAACCGTTGTGCTCGGTGTAAGCCCAGCTGAAAGTGGGACCATAGACCCATCCGCCCCATACATACTGGGCATCGAAGTCGTTGTTGGCATCGTAGATGGTGACGAGCTTGAAGTCCTCTTCGGTGTCGAAACTGAAGGTTACGGGGAGTTCGGAGCCGGAGCCGTATACGCCGGTACGGGTGTCGGCGCTTACGCCCTCGCGGGTTCCAACCCAGGGGGTTACGGTGTAGTAAACTTCGGCGGTTTCGAAGGAGGTTTTGTCGGTTACGGTAGTTTCGGTAACGTTTTCAGCGATTTTCACTTCATCGGGCATACGTACCACGGTGTAGGTGATGGCATCGGCGTCGAGATAGCCTCCGTTACGGCCTTCGGTGGGAGCGGTCCAGGAAATAACGGCCTGATTGTCGGCGTTGGTTTCGAGTTTGAGGTTGTTCACAGCAGCCGGGGCGTCCAGACCAACATACCAAGCCATACCCACACGCGGGCCTTCGCCCTTGGGGCTGAGGATGCGCACGGTGGCGGAGTGGATGCCTTCGGTGAGGGTTACGGGGATGCTTACCTTCTGACCTGCTGCTACATCGAGCGATTCGAGTTCGTCGCCGTCGACATACACTTCGGCGGTGAGGCCGCTGCCGATGGCTGCGCCGTCGTGGGCAAGGGCAGGCACGGTGAACTCAATAGCACCGGTAAGGGAGGCATCGATGAAGTTGGCGTGGAGATCGGTTACGGCTGCCGGTGCGCCTTCTTCGAGGTCGGGTTCCATGATGAAAATACCGGTGAACTCTTCGTCGTTGGCGAAAGCTGCGATTTTGGAGGCTTTACCGGTGGTGATGTCTACTTCGTAGAGACCGGAGGTGCCGTTAAGTTCGGTTTCGGCCCAGTAGAGCTTGTCGGTCACGGGGTCGAAGGTCATGGACTGAACATATTCGGGATTCAGACCTGTAAGACCGATGGCGGTGCATTCGGCTGTTTCCTTGTTGATACGGTAGAGGGTTGACTCTTCGCCCTTTGCGGTCTTGCTCACGCCATAAAGCTGGCCGGCAGTGTTGCAGGCAATGGCAATAAGGCCGGGAGTGGAACCGATAGGAGTGGCGAAGCCGGTGTAGTCATCGATTTCGGACAGCGCGGGAACATATTTTTCCATGATACCCTCCACGATTACCTCCTTGGTGTAGGCGATAGCGTAGATTTTACCGGTTGTGGGGTCGATGGTCATATCATGGGTGATCTGCGTCTGGTCGAAGGTGTCCTCCATGAATGAGTGAGTGGTCTTGGTGACCTCCTTGGTAGCGAAGTCATACACCAGGAATGTGCTGAAAGTGTAGCCCATCTCGGTGGTGTAGACGTAGGAGTTGTAGTAGTACTTGCCATTGAAGTATGCACCACCGCCATTTGCCTCGTAGGATTCGGAGAAGGGTATGGTGAGGGTGGGTTCGGGGTTGGCATCGGCCTTGAAGGTGTACAGGCCGGCATACTTCTGATTTGGATCGGATGAGTAGATCATCGAGCCGTAGATGACTGTGCCGTCGCCCAACACACGCATGGGCGGGGTGGACATATAGTGTTTTGCTACAACGTCGGCATCATAGATGCGGGCGCGACTACCGGCTCCGAAAGGCAGGATGTCGGAGGTGACACGAGCCTGAGCAGGAGCCTGGGCCTGATAGCGGACAGTGGTGGGCACTGTGCCGGAGGCCTGGTGCGTGCGTTTCTGCGCTCCCATGCCGGGAACAAACAGCAACGCAGCCGCAAGGAATGTGATTATTTTATTCATTCTGTTTGTAGATGATTGGTATTTTATTGTTTAGGAAGCTATGAGCGTTTACGAGATCAAAGAAATGTCAGAACTTTAAACTCTAAACTTAATTTCTATTTACGTCAAAAACGGAACAGCGCTCCGTTACCGGATTGCTGTCCGTTTTGGTAGTTATGAGGTGAACGTAAGATATTACTTAACAGCTACCTTGAGGGTTGTGGTTTCACCGTCGGCGGTCACTTTCACGATATAGTAACCTGCGGCGAATCCTTCAAATGAGAATCCATTGTGAGCGGTTTGGTCGGCCACGCAAGCACCTGCCACGTTGAACACTTTCACGTCAGCGACGCCACTGAAGCAAAGTCCGTTGCCATCGAAAGTAACCTTACCGGCCTCAACAGCCTCAAGTCCGGTCTGAATTTCCTTCTTGGCGGCTTCGGTAAATTCAAATGTACGAAGTTCAAGGCCATCGCCGTCTGTTACATGGAGAGCGAAGCGGTTAGCACCTGCGGCAGGAATCTTAACAGCCATTGCCTTGTAGTCGTCGAAGGTGAGTTCATCAGCATCATCAGCGCCTTCCACGCGGGCACGAACTGCAGCAGGAGCGGGCTGTTCTTCTTCGGCTTCATCTTCACCAACCATCACATAGAAAACGTGGTCTACATAAGTCCACTTATCCTGTTCATTCTTGATTTCGATATTCGAAATGGTAGAGAATGTAGTGTGGTCAGCATCGACACCGGCCTTAACAGCAACCTGATAGTCTTTGGATGCACCATTTGTTGACGGACGGTGATTGAAACGCACCTTGTAGACTACATTTTCCTCGAAATTCAGAGGAGCGGAGATGAGGTAATCATCGTGGGTGTTGTTAGAACCTGAAATTTGATATTTCTGATTGTACACATAATTCCAGCCATACATTCCTGAGCCTTGGTCGTCGCCGTTAGCATCGTGAGTTGTCCAGCCGGGGAATACCTTATCGTGGAGGACGGGAGCTGCCAGGCCATTGCCGACCCAGGGTGAATCAACAGTTGCATAATCATCTTCAACGCCATGACCCTTACCGTTGATTGCGCAGTAAACGGTGTAAGTGTGCACACCGGCCGGAACTTCGGTATCGGTGAAGAATGCTTCCTCGCCGGCAACCAGACCATCAGTAACCGTACCAACTACTTCGCCATCGCGTTCGATAACCACAGATTCGATAGCGTCGAGTTCAATTTCGGTACCGTAAACTGTTGTAGGATTGGTCCAAGAGAGATGAACAGTTGTGTTTTCATCCTCATCAAGAGTAGCGGTCAGATCGGAAACGTTAGCCGGATAAGCCTCTGTTTCCTCAAACTTGAACGAGTGGAGTTGTGGCATATAGGATTCATAAGGAGACTGAGTTGCATATTGGCTGATACCATAAGCCACCTGGTAATCACCTTCTGTTTCCACATGAACAATAGCAGCATATTCCTTTACCGAAAAGGTAGTGCCGTCCAGAACGTCGGTTGGCAGGGTAATTACGAGTTCGGGAGTAGTGTGTGAGTCCTCTTCGACAGGTGTGCTAAGACCGATAATGGGATTCCAAATATAGTCTGTATAAGATGAAGAAACTGTGGTCGAGCCACCCTTATGTGTGAGGGTCAACTTATAATACCCGGGAGTGAGGTGCATTTTGGGTGACATGACATAGTCATTGTAAGTCACGCCACTACCTCTTTGCAGAGTCAAACATTCTAAGGATGTGTTATGGTAGAATGTGTAGTTGGTACTGTAAGTCGAATAATTAGCATCGATGAAATTCCAAATATTAAGAGAAGTATCGTCCTTTTTGAA
>JAAVGX010000043.1 GCA_014800065.1 Bacteroidales bacterium
GGAACACTGCGGCAAAGAGAACATTGACATTTTGGTAAAAAACTCAGCCCTTTAGGCTGCTGCGCCCCCCCCCTCCTCANCACCACAACCCGGGAGGGGTTACACAAACCCCAACGTGCTAATAATCAGCCAAAAAAAATGTACGGACATCGCTTAGCGATGTCACCAACGCCAAAAAGCGCAGAGCGCCCCGCCAAAGCAACCCCGCGCAAGCGGCACTTTGTCTCCGGCGCCGAGCTTCAGCTCGGCAACCACGCGAAAATCCCCACAAAAAGCCTGTCTAAGNCCGAAAGGAGTGATGACCACTTCTTTTTGTTAATCTTTCGAAACAAATATTTGCATATTTCGAGTTTGTTTATTAACTTTGCANTGGATAATGGCAACATTGTTCCGTTAAAATCTTTTCATAAGATATATGTTTTTATAGATTGTAGATTATTAGAGGGCTTTGTCGNGAGATACAGCCCTTTTTTATATCCTAATCTTGCATATTTGGAATTATTTCTCTAAATTTGTAAGTGATATGAAAACGAAAAAGATAGTACTAATCATTTTCATTGTGCTCCTCGCTATTATGGGAGCCAGTGCTTTGTTTGCTAAACTTTATTTGTTCAAAACATACGAATATGAACGTGTATGGTTCCAGATTGGGAAGGACTATACTCAGGAACAGATGGATTCNACATTAGTAGCGGCCACAGGTAAAGACTTCGGAAACAAACTNAAATTTGTTTCCGGACTCATTGGTGCCACGCCCGCTTCTGCTCACGGAAAATATCTTGTNTGGCCCGGCGCTTCAGTGCTCGAAGTGGCCCGTAATCTTAAATANGGTCGACAGACTCCCGTTAATCTAACGTTCAACAACNTNCGATACCTCGAAGATTTGAGCGCGAAAGTAGCTCAAACACTCGAATGCGACTCAGCCGCTTTTATGCAGGCTTGTCAANAGATTCTCNTGCCAAAGGGCTACACAAAGGAAACTNTGCCCGCTGCATTCCTGCCCGATACATACGAATTNTATTGGACAGACACTCCCGAACGGATTGTCACCAANATNGTAGGTGCTCACGATAAATTCTGGAATGAGGAACGATTGGCTAAAGCCAAAAAGCTCGGCCTCACTCCAAGTCAGGTTGCCACTGTGGCTTCTATAATCGAAGAGGAGAGNAGCAAGCGCGATGANCGCCCCGCTATTGCTCGNGTATANCTCAACCGACTCAAACTTAATATGCCNCTCCAGGCCGACCCGACTATCAAGTTCGTAATTGGAGACTGGTCAATCCGTCGTATCGGNAAAAAGCANCTGCAGATGGATTCNCCTTACAACACCTACGACCGACCCGGACTGCCNCCGGGACCAATCCGTATCGTTGAGCGTACTTCAATCGATGCCGTCCTTAATGCGCCCGAACACGATTATATTTATATGTGTGCCAAACCCGACTTCTCAGGGTATCATAATTTTGCAAAAAACTACGACGAGCATCGCATTAATGCTGCCAAATATCATCGGGCTCTCGATGCTCGCGGTATCACGAATTTCTGATGGTTTGTAAATTTTTTCATAAGCCCCTAATTGCCTTTGCTGCATTGATGTTGCTGAGCCTCACTTCCTCGGCNGCNGTTATTGATGAAGCAAAGGATTTATATNCTNCNGCCGATTATTCCGGCGTTGTTGAAAAGNTGCGACCGGTGGCAAAGCGCTCACCGCGAGATGCTAATGTCAATTACTATCTTGGTGCCGCTCTTTNTCNGTTGGGTGAGGAAGCTGAAGCTGTTTCATTCCTGAACAAGGCCGAAAGCCGTGGACTCGGCGCTGCTTCCGAGTTATTGGCTCAGATTGCTATGAGCCATTACGACATCGAAAGTGCCGACGACCATCTTTCAACATGGGAGGCTAACCTGAAAAAGGCTCGCAAAACCGCTCCGGCCGAGTTNGATGAAATGNCCTCAAAGCTCGTCACAATGCGAAATATGCTCGACCGNGTGGAGCGCATCGAAATTGTTGATTCCGTGGATGTGGACTCCGCTACNTTTTTCCAATTCTANCGCCTGTCTCCTTCCGCCGGCCGAATCATAGCCCCGGAAGTGGCTCAGCGATTGGTGGATGCAAACGTTGCTCCCTTCTCTCCTGCTTACATGCCCGAAACACGCAACGAACTCTTCTGGAGCTCCAAAACTGATGACGGATACTCCCTCATGGGGGCTGGAATCCTTGACGACGGTACACTCGATCATCCCGGAACTCTCCTCGAAGATTGGCAAGCTGATAATTCGGCATTCCCATTCCTTATGAGCGATGGCATGACTCTTTACTTTGCTGCTGATGGCGACGAATCCATTGGCGGTTATGACATCTTTATGACTCGACGCAGTGCCGACGGCGACTTTTTCAAGCCTCAGAACGTGGGTATGCCATATAATTCACCCCACAACGACTTCATGCTCGCAATCGATGAAACCTCGGGTCTCGGATGGTGGGCAACCGACCGTAATCATGTATCCGGCAAGGTTACAATCTACATCTATCTGCCCGCTGAAGTGCGTACAAATGTCGAACCCGGTAGCCCCGACATCGAATCTCTGGCAAAACTCAATAATATTGCGCTTACACGAGTGCCGGACAAGGATTACAAGTCTTTGTTGGCTAATAAATTACCCCCAATGCGCAACGACAATGAATCTACTTCTGCCTCCAGATTCGAAATTGCTCTCCCGGGCGGCAAAATATACACCTCCGTGGAAGATTTCAAAAACTCTTCGGCGCGCTCGGCAATGCTGCAGGCGTTGGGCTTGGAAATTGAACTCGACAAGCTTATGAGCAACCTCAGTGCTCTTCGCGAAAAATTCCGTAAAGGAGATACTTCAGTGCGTACTTCAATCCTTGAAGCTGAAAGTCAGGAAGATTCCCTGCGAGCCCAAATCAAACAGGCCCGCAATAAGGCAATACGATTGGAGTCTTCCAATTAAATCATCGCCTACCATTTTCAAACAAACTAATCTCAATATAAACCAATAAAATTAAAAAACGATGAGCTTCGGAGATATAACCATCGTAGTGATAGTACTGCTTGCCATCGCAGTGTTGGCGATTTTCTTTTACTACTGCCCGTTCTTCCTTTGGATATCCGCTCGAGTGAGCGGCGTACGTATTTCGCTCCTGCAGCTTGTACTTATGCGTCTGCGTAAAGTGCCCGCAAGTGTGATTGTGCGAGCAATGATTGAGGCACACAAGGCCGGTCTGAACGATGTGACGCGCGACGACCTTGAAGCCCACTATCTGGCCGGTGGTAATGTGGAAAGAGTGGTCCATGCACTCGTGTCAGCCGCCAAAGCCAATATCGATCTTGGTTTCAAGATGGCCACTGCTATCGACCTCGCAGGCCGTGATGTCTTTCAGGCCGTGCAGATGAGTGTAAACCCCAAAGTAATTGATACTCCTCCGGTTACAGCCGTGGCCAAGGATGGTATTCAGCTCATTGCAAAAGCGCGTGTAACTGTCCGCGCAAATATCCGTCAGCTCGTTGGTGGAGCAGGGGAGGATACTGTGCTCGCCCGTGTTGGTGAAGGTATCGTTTCCTCTATCGGCTCATCTGAAAGCCACAAGCAAGTTCTCGAAAATCCCGATTCCATTTCCAAACTCGTGCTGCGCAAAGGTCTCGATAGCGGAACGGCATTCGAAATCCTTTCTATCGACATCGCCGACATCGATATCGGTCGTAATATCGGCGCAGCCCTCCAGATCGACCAGGCTCAGGCTGACAAGAACATAGCCCAGGCCAAAGCCGAAGAACGACGCGCTATGGCTATTGCTCGCGAACAGGAAATGAAAGCACTCGCTCAGGAAGCGCGGGCAAAGGTTATCGAAGCCGAGCAGGAACTCCCACGAGCTATGGCCGAAGCTTTCAAGTCCGGCAACCTCGGAATTATGGACTACTATAAAATGAAAAATGTGGAAGCCGACACAGCTATGCGTCAGAGCCTCGGTACTCCCGGTGCTACGCTTCCCGAAATCAACGAATAATAAATGACTACTCTCCTTATCTCTTTAGCCGTCCTTATTGGCGGCTATTTTATCTATGGCCTTTTAGTAGAGAAGGTTTTTGGCGTTAATCCAAAACGTCTTACGCCGGCCTATTCGAAATCCGACGGTATTGACTTCATCGTCATGCCGACATGGAAGGTCTTCCTGATTCAATTCCTCAATATCGCCGGACTCGGCCCCATTTTCGGTGCCATCATGGGGGTGATGTTCGGCCCGGCGGCATTTTTGTGGATTGTACTCGGTACAATCTTCGGTGGCGCTGTGCACGACTTCATTTCGGCCATGATGTCGCTCCGACACGACGGCGAGTCCCTCCCCGAAATCGTCGGTCGCGAGCTCGGACCGGTAGTGAAGCAAACCATGCGCGTAATTTCAACCGTCCTTCTTATTCTGGTGGCGGCTGTGTTTGTACTAACGCCTGCGGGACTCATCGCTTCAATGACCCCCGATAATCTGGATACCCTATTCTGGATTTGCCTCATATTCTTTTACTATATGTTGGCAACTCTAATGCCTATCGATAAGTTGATAGGCAAATTCTATCCTATTTTCGGCGCTGCACTCCTCTTTATGGCATTGGGACTGCTCTATGTGCTTATCTTCGGAGGACATACAATTCCCGATGGAATCAACGAGGGTCTGTGGAACCGTCATTACGCTGCCGAGTCAACTCCCATTTTCCCGATGATGTTTGTGAGCATCGCCTGTGGAGCTATTTCAGGATTTCATGCAACACAATCCCCGATGATGGCACGGTGTCTGAAAAATGAAAAACTCGCTCGTCCTGTTTTCTACGGCGCAATGGTAGCCGAGGGTATTGTGGCTCTTATTTGGGCGGCTGCAGCCATCACATTCACCGGTGGTTACGACGAACTGGCCGCTTATATGGGAAACGGACACAGTGCCGGTGATCTGGTTCACGACATTTCCATCGCTTGGCTCGGTACTGTGGGTGGGGTTCTGGCAATTCTCGGGGTTGTGGCTGCTCCTATCACTACAGGCGACACGGCGCTGCGTTCCGCACGACTTATCGTAGCTGATTTCATGCACATCCCGCAGGCAAAATTGTCAAAACGGCTTTTGGTGTGTATACCCGTTTTTGCAGTTACCGCCGGTGTGATGATGATTGACTTCAATGTGCTATGGCGATACTTCGCCTGGACCAATCAGGCTTTGGCTTGTATCACACTTTGGGCTGCTACGGTCTATCTGGCACGGAATCGTAAGATGTACGTCATCACCCTTGTCCCGGCCCTGTTCATGACCACCGTGGTCATAAGCTACATTCTTTATGCGCCCATGCCCGAAGGTTTTGGTCTTGGTATGCCGATAGCGCTTAGCTCTGCCGTGGCAGTGGACTTGATTTTCCTTGGTCTTTTTATTCTCAAAGTTCGCTCAGCTCAATGGATTTCAGAACTATCCTGAACGGTAATCGCAATTATACTTTCCATAGCCACACTCAGTTCTGCGACGGCCATGCCACAATGGAACAGATGGTTACGGCTGCACTTGCTCAGGGAATGGAGTTCTACGGATTCTCTCCACATTCGCCTATTCCAATCCCTTCGCCATGCAATATGAGCTACGACAGTGTGCCGCAATACCTCCACGAAGTGGCACGTCTGAAGGATGCTTTTGAGGGCAAGCCAATTGAGCTGTTCGCTGGGATGGAAATTGACTATATCGGGG
>JAAVGX010000044.1 GCA_014800065.1 Bacteroidales bacterium
ACCAATCATTATCACATTTCTTGCAATGAGAAAGCTTTTATTGTGCTTTCGTACTATGTAACGCCTGAGATATAAAAAAGGTTCAAATTTTTATGTTGGTGATTTGAAAAAAAATCGCTAATTTCGCGATATGAATCGCGGTAGGCTTATAAGAAGGGGCTGGAGTGTGTTTCGCGCAATAGTCTCTTGTTTTTTGGTGGCTCTTGTGGGGCTGCCGGCTGCGTTATATGTAGGCCTTTCGCTGGAGCCTGTTCAGAATAAAGTTCGTAATATTGGCGCTGATGAGCTTTCTAAGATTCTCGGCGCCGACATCTCCATTGAGCGTGTGCGGATTCAGCCCTTCAGCCGTTTGAGTGTGAGCGGTGTAACCCTCTGTCTTGACGGAGATTCCATTGCGCGGGTGGATAATGTGAGTGCGGGCTTCCGTCTGTTTCACTTTCTCAAGTCGGGCGAGTTGGTTATCGACTACGCCCTGCTTTATGGCTTTCAGGGGCGTGTTTGGCGCGATTCAGTCAATTCGCCCCTCAACATCCAGCCCATTCTGGACCATCTGCGTTCCGACGAGCCCCACCGGCAGAAGGCTTTTGAGTTGAAAATCGACAATGTTATCATCCGCGACGGTAATGCCTCCTACGATATCCTGTCGGCGCCTCGCAAGGCACCCGGGGAATTCGATATCAATCATGTGGCCCTGAGTCAGTTCGCTCTGAATGCGTTCATACCCCGAATAAGTAATGACGATTACCGTGTGAGCCTCGACCACCTCTCGTTCATAGAGCAGAGCGGGTTTAATCTGACGGCTTTGCGCTGCGAGGCAGAGCTTTCCAACGAGGGCATCCTGCTGGACGGTCTGGAGGTGGACTTGCTCAATTCGCATATCGGCTTCGAGCCACTGCGGTTGCCCTTGGACAGTCTTAATCGTATCAGCGCAGCCATTGAGAAGGAGACCCTTACGGTTGTCACCACTCCCGGCACCACAATCTATCCTCCTGACTTTTCCGTGTTTGTGCCTCAGCTTGAGACCATTACGCGCCCCATGGATTTGGATATGCATGTTCAGGCATCCATGCAGCGTGTGAATCTTGAACGCTTCAACCTGCGTGATGCCACCGGTGGGGCACTCAGCGTGGAGGTGCAGGGCAGTGCGCGGGGGCTTCGTAACCGCGACTCCCTCCTGTTCGATGTAAGGAAGCTGGAGGTGGTGTTCGACGGTCACGAATTAGCGGCCGTCTGCGCGCCCTTTATGCCCGGCAAGCGCCTGGATGTGATGCGAAAGCTGGAGCATGTGCAGGCGCAGATTTCGGCCAAGGGGTCGGTGCGCCATGTTGAGGTGAATGCCCGTGTGAAGGGATCGGCCGGAGCGCTGACGGCTCAGGCCACTTTGGAGCGGCGCGGAGTCGCCAATCTCGTAAAGGGTGAGGCCGATTTTGAAGGTTTGCGGTTGGGATTGCTCACCGGCGTGGCCGATTTGGGGTCGGTCACCGGGGCTGTGGAGGTCGACGGCAGTTTCGGGCGTGAGTTGGGCGGTACCGTGAAGGCCGATTTATCTAAATTGGATTTCAAAAACTACCCCTACACCGGCGTGAAGGCCATGCTGATGGCCAAGGGAAAGAACCACTTCGAGGCGGATTTGTCGCTCACCGACCCCAACGCACTGCTGCAGGCCTATCTATTCTACGACAATCCGCCTGAGGTAGCCCCGGCGATTTTGGGCACAGCTTCCATCAGTCGTGTTGACTTCGAGGCCCTTGGGCTGAGCACCGCCTATCCCGGCTACCGCTTCGGCGCAAAGGCCAATGTGAACTTATCCGGCACCAACGCCGAGGATATGGCCGGCGACATTCAGATTTACGACCTCTCCTTCTTCAACGATCAGCGAGATGGTGTGCGTCTGAGCCGAATCAATATCACAGCCGACCCCAACGGCCCCGTGCCCGAAATTACCGTAAGCTCACCGATTGTGGATGCCACCCTGAGCGGAACCTACGCGCCGGCATCGCTGATTCCGGAGGTCAAGAGCATCCTCCATGCAAGCATACCGGCATTGGTTGAGGCTCCCGACAAGCCCAAGTCCGGGCGTAACTGCTTCACTTTCAATGTAGACCTCAAACCCTCGGACGAGATAACCTCATTTTTCAAACTTCCCGTTCATGTGGTTTATCCGGCCAATATCAGTGGCTATGTGGACACCCGGAGGGCGCTGATAGATGTCATTGCAGACGTGCCCTATCTCCGGATGGGCGACAAGATTGTTGAGAGCACCATGGCCGGGGTGTCGCTCGACACAATCAATCATCGCAACCGCATCTACGCCTCCACTCAATTCCCCACCAAGAAGGGCGATATGGTGCTGAGCACCATTGTGGAAGCCGACAATAACGACATAAACACCCGGGTTGACTGGACCATACTGCGCGAAATACCCATCAACGGGAGTCTGAACTTCGGCGCCACCATCAACTCGCTCAAGCCTCTGGATGCCGAGGTGGCCTTCAAGCCCGGCACCATCAATTTCGGCGAGGACACCTGGCTGATCGCCCCCTCGCGAATCGGATTCAGCGACCGGCTCATCAGCGTGGATAAATTCAAACTCGACACCGGCAACCAGTCCATCGCCATCAACGGGCGCCTGAGCGATAATCCGGCCGACAGTGCCACCGTATCTCTGGCCAATGTGAGCCTGCTGCCGATATTCGAGAACCTGAACATTGACAAGGCCCTCATCGGCGGGCGCGCCACCGGCACCTTCGTGGCCCGTGAGGTGCTCTCCAAGATTCCCCGCCTCCAATGCGATGACCTGCACGTGGATTCTATCGGCTACAACCGCTGCACCATAGGCGATGCCGACATTCTGGCAAACTGGGACAACGAAAAGCAGGGCTTCTACCTCGATGCCGACATTATCGGGCAGGCCGACAAAAAATCGCATATCAGCGGGCATATCTTCCCCATGACCGAGGCNCTGGANATCAATTTTGANGCCGANAGTGTGCCCGTGGGCTTCCTCAAGCCCTTTATGGAGGCCTTNACCTCNGATATTTCCGGCTATGCAACGGGTCAATGCCGCCTGTTCGGCACCTTCAAGGAAATAGACCTCGAAGGCAAGGTATTCGCCGATAACGTGCGGATATTGGTGGACTTTATCAACGTGGCCTACACCGCCACCGATACCATATACCTCAGCCCGGGGCACATCGGGCTGGACAATATCACCATCCACGACCCCGANGGNAATGCCGCCAAGCTCAACGGCTTCGTGGGTCACACCTTCTTCAAGGAGCCCACATTCCGGTTCGANATCACCGGCGCGCAGGATTTCCTCTCCTATAANGGCACNCCCAAGCAGAACCCCGACTGGTACGGCACCATCTACGGCACCGGCGGAGCATCTGTTTCGGGCGAGCCCGGCGTGGTGAATATCAATGTGAATATGTCCACCGGTCCGCGCTCAATCTTTACTTTCGTGCTCACCGACCGCCTCGANGCCACCGATTACTCCTTCATAACTTTCCGCGACGCCACCCCCGACTCCATCAGGCTCGCCCACAGCAAACCCGACGACACCCCCGAAATAGTGCGCCGNCTGCGCGAAAAGCTCAACAACACCCAGCAGGACGAACCCTCGGCCTACAACATGGACTTCCGCGTGGACATCACCCCCGCGGCCACCCTCGTNCTGGTGATGGACCCCACCGCCGGCGACGAAATCCGCGCTACCGGGCAGGGAAATATGCGCCTGGCCTACCACTCCCTGGACAATGCCCTCAACATGTGGGGTACCTACACCGTGGAGCAGGGTAGCTATCGNTTTACCCTTCAGGATATTATCATCAAGGATTTCACCATCAAGGAAGGAAGCGACATCAAATTCGACGGCGACCCCTATAACGCCAATCTCAACCTCGAAGCCTACTACGCCACCAACGCCAACCTCTCCGACCTGGACGAATCCTTCCTTCAGGACAAGGAGCTCAACCGCACCAATGTGCCGGTGCATGCCCTGATGAAGGTGACCGGCGATATGCGCCAGCCCAATATCGACTTCAACCTCGAATTCCCCACCCTNACCTCCGACACCTATCGCAAGGTGCGCAGTATTGTCAGCACCGAGGATATGATGAACCGGCAGATTATCTATCTGCTGGCGCTCAACCGCTTCTACACTCCCGATTACATGAATGCCACCAAGGGCAGCGAACTCTTTTCGGTGGCCTCGTCGACCATCTCCTCGCAGCTTACCAACATGCTGGGCAAACTCTCCGACAAATGGAGTATCGCCCCCAACCTGCGCTCCGACCGCGGCGACTTCTCCGACGTGGAAGTGGATGTGGCCCTTTCGAGCCGCCTGCTCAACAACCGCCTGATTCTCAACGGCAACTTGGGCTACCGAGATAAATCGCTCAACACCAATCAGTTTATCGGTGATTTCGACATCGAATACCTCCTCAACCGCAAAGGCTCCTGGCGCCTGAAGGCCTACAACCGCTACAACGACCAGAACTACTATCTGCGCTCGGCCCAGACCACCCAGGGCATCGGCATCATGTTCCGCCGCGACTTCGATTCTTTCGATTCATTCCTCAAAAGTTTAAAAAAGAAAAAGAAGGCTCAAAAAACCGAGCAAAGCGGTGAGTAATTCAGAGAAAATTCGTAACTTTGTGCCTGAATTTGCCTTGCAAATAACCAACGTGATTAAAAATCGATCAATATCATATAGATGAAGCCATTACAAGAGAAACTCTCCCAGTATACCGAGCCTCAGCAGGTAAAGGCTGCGGGAGTATATCCCTATTTCCGCGCCATTTCCTCCGAGCAGAACCCCGAAGTAATCATCAACGGCAAGCGCGTGCTGATGTTCGGCTCCAACTGCTACACCGGCCTGGTCAACGATCCTCGCGTGAAGGAAGCCGCTATCGAAGCAATCCGCAAATACGGCACCGGTTGCGCCGGTTCGCCCTTCCTCAACGGCACACTCGACCTCCACAAGGAGCTCGAAGCTCGTATCGCCGACTACATCGGCAAAGAGGACGTAATCGTCTACTCAACCGGATTCGGCACCAACCTGGGCGTGATTTCAACCCTCACCGGGCGCGAAGACTACATCATCTGCGATGAGCAGGACCACGCNTCCATTGTTGAAGGNCGCCGCCTCTCATTCTCTCGCCCCGTTAAGTACAAGCACAACGACATGGCCTCTCTGGAAGAAGCCCTGGCCAAGTGCAAGCCCGACAGCATCAAGCTCGTGGTTACCGACGGCGTTTTCTCCATGGAAGGCGACGTGGCCAACCTGCCCGCAATGGTGGACCTGTGCAAGAAATACAACGCCACCCTGATGGTGGACGAAGCCCACTCGATCGGCGTATTCGGCGAAGGGGGTCGTGGCGTGTGCAACCACTTCGGNGTTACCGACGACGTGGACCTCATCATGGGCACATTCTCCAANTCNTTCTCCTCNCTGGGAGGATTCATCGCCACCGATAAGGAAATCACCAACTTCCTGCGTCACCACTCNCGNTCCTACATNTTCACCGCCAGCATNACCCCGGCCTCNACAGCAGCCGCTCTCAAGGCCATGGAAATNATGATAGCCGAGCCCGAACGNCAGGAACACCTGTGGAAACTCACCAAGCAAGCCCTCGACGGATTCCGCGAACGCGGCTTCGAAATCGGACACACTTCCACCCCGATTATCCCTCTCTACATCCGCGACAACATGCTCACCTTCACCATCACACGCGACCTCTTCGAAGCCGGAATCTTCGTCAACCCCGTCGTTTCGCCCGCCGTGGCTTCACACGACACCCTGATCCGCTTCAGCCTGATGGCCACACACACTGAAGAGCAGGTGCAGGAAGCACTCGACAAAATCAGCGAAGTATTCCGCAAATACAAGCTCATCCCCTAAGACACTCAAATCCGACTAACGATAGTAAAGCACAGACATGAAGAAAAAATTCATTTGCACCGTATGTGGCTATGTTCACGAAGGTGACGAAGCACCCGAAAAGTGCCCCGTTTGCAATGCTCCCAAGAGCAAGTTCAAAGAAATGGATGCCGAAGCTGAACTCGTATTCGTTACAGAACACAAGATCGGCGAAGCCAAAGGCACCGACGAAGAAATGATCAAGGACCTCACCGCCCACTTCAACGGCGAATGCTCCGAAGTAGGTATGTACCTTGCCATGAGCCGCCAGGCCGACCGNGAAGGATATCCCGAAATCGCNGAAGCTTTCAAGCGCTACGCCTTCGAAGAAGCCGAACACGCTGCGAAATTCGCCGAACTCCTTGGCGAAATGGTGTGGGACACCAAGACCAACCTCGAAAAACGAATGGCTGCCGAAGCCGGCGCAAACGAGGACAAAATGCGCATCGCCCGTCGTGCAAAAGAAATGAACCTCGACGCCATCCACGACACCGTTCATGAAATGGCCAAGGACGAAGCNCGCCACGGACAAGGTTTCCAGGGCCTCTACAACCGCTTCTTCAAGAAATAAAAGTCTACGGATTTTTATACATAGTTTTTTAAAACCGGATGTTGGTCCGCGAGGATCAACATCCGGTTTTTGAACACCCGAGCCCCGGCAGATGTTATATTCATATAAGTAAATNANNANNGCAACATGAAACCCGCATCCAATCCTACGATTCAAATAGCCGAGGCCACCCGNCCCGCCAACCTCGATTTCCAACCTATCACCCTCAACGACCTCCCGCGCATANANGCNATCCTGCGCAACAACACCACACGGTCGTGCGACTTNACCCTCGGAGGAATATACATGTGGATCGACTACTTCGGCTACGAATACGCCATAGTAGACAACACATTATTTATAAAGGGCCTCTCGGAAGATGCTGCGCGTCAGACATCCTTCACCGTACCCGTAGGCCGAATGCCATTATCGGAAGNCGTAGAAACAGTACGCCAATACTGCCGGGCCAATAACCTGGAACCACTCTTCTCNGCCGTGCCCGAAAGNATGGTCGAACCCCTGCAGCAGCTCGGCGCAACAGCCGTGAGCGAACTCCCCGACTGGGCCGACTACATCTACAACGCCTCCGACCTGGCAACACTCACNGGCAAACGNTACAACAAAAAACGCAACCATGTGAACCGCTTNATGGCCGACAACCCCGACTGGCANCTGGACATGATTGACGATACAAANCTGGANGAACTCAGCGCCTTCTTCTCAACCCTCGACATCGAATCGGCCAAAGCCGACCCCGCGATGGCCGAATTTGAACGCCAGCAAACCGCAGAAGTAATTCGCAACTATCATCGCTACCCCTTTGTAGGCGGCATCCTCCGCGACCAGCACGGTAGCATCGTAGCCTTCACCATCGGCGAAATATACGGCGANACACTCATCCTCCANATNGAAAAAATGCGCCACGACGTAGCCGGTGCCGGCGAAAGCATCAACAAACTATTCGCCGCCGAAATGCTNCGCCAGCGCCCCGAACTCNGCTACATAAACCGNGAGGACGATGCCGGCGACCCGGGCCTGCGATACGCCAAAGAATCCTACCATCCGGCCTACCTCCTCAAAAAATTCAACGTAATGATGTAAATTTCCCCTCCAAAATAGCAAAACTCAAAAAAAAATCGTAACTTTGCACACCCAAGGAAAAGTGATGGTGTGGACGAAATAAAAGCCCATACAATAAAAAGGAAAGATGCCGGAGTGGTCGATCGGGGCGGTCTCGAAAACCGTTGTGCCCTTACGGGCACCCAGGGTTCGAATCCCTGTCTTTCCGCAGATAAGAAGCTGTAAGTCANCGACTTGCAGCTTCTTATCGTAGGAAAGCGGGGGATGAGAACCCGGGGGTTCGTAACCGCGAAGCGCTTTCGGAGAGAAGCGGAGAAAGAATCCCTGTCTTTCCGCAGAGAAGCNNCCGCAAGGCTGCTTTTTGCGTTCAACGACGGTTAGATACAGCGTAGCGCAAGCCAAAATGCCTCCGGCCTTTTTGGCTTGCGTTGGTTATGCGACACTTTCGTTGTTTTTTTCGGTTGTGGAGGTTTGGGTGGTTGTGACATCGCGAAGCGATGTACGTACATCTATTTTGCTGGGGAACAGTGTGGTAGGACGGACGTCCTTACATTTTTATTATTGTTCGTTGTGGGAGAGATAAAAAAATCCCGGTCGCGGGGGGCGGACCGGGATTTGNTTNTGNTTAGAGTTGGGTGTCGGGGTCGAGGTTGGCTTTTTCGATGTCTTTGTAGTAGCGATATGTTCCAACCTTGAGTTCTGCGCAAGCGTCTTCGTCGGCGATGATGAGTGCTTTGGGGTGCATCTGGAGTGCGGAGATTGTCCACATCTGAGTGATGCCTCCTTCAACGCCGTGGTGGAGTGCGCGGCTCTTGTTGTAGCCGTTTACGATGAGCATAACGCTCTTGGCGTCCATGATGGTGCCTACNCCAACGGTGAGAGCTGTTTTGGGCACCAGGTCAACGTTTCCTTCGAAGAAGCGGGAGTTGGCGATGATGGTGTCCTGAGTGAGGGTTTTGATTCGGGTGCGTGAGGTGAGAGAGGAGCCGGGTTCGTTGAAGGCGATGTGTCCGTCGGGGCCTACGCCGCCCATGAAGAGGTCGATTCCGCCGTAGCTNTTGATTTTGTCCTCGAAGCGCTGGCATTCGGCCACGGGGTCGGCGGCGTTGCCGTTGAGGATGTTTACGTTTTCCTTGGGGATGTCGATGTGGTTGAAGAAGTTGTTCCACATGAAGGAGTGGTAGCTTTCGGGGTGTTCTTCGGGCAGACCGATNTATTCGTCCATGTTGAAGGTTACAACGTTTTTGAACGATACTTTACCTTCTTTGCAGAGCTGAATGAGGTTGCGGTACATACCCAGAGGCGATCCACCGGTGGGGCATCCGAGCACGAAGGGTTTTTCGGCGGTAGGCTTTGCCTCGTTGATGCGGGCGGCTACATAGTTTGCAGCCCAGCGGGATACGTCGGCATAGTCTTTTTCAATGATGAGACGCATTGTGTTGGTGTTTGTTTAGTNTTGCAAGCGTGGCTTTGCCGAGTTGGCAAGTGGCCGGGGGTGCTTGCTTGTTTTAATTAATTGTGTCGTTGATTAGAAGAGCCAGGCGGCGGTGACGGTCCAGTATTTGTTNTTNCCGTCGATGGTGTTGAGGTTGTCGCCGGCGCCCACGGCTTTCACCACTTTGGTGAGTCCGAGGCCGTAGGAAGCNCCTATCTGGAGGTGGCTGAAGAGCTGTACGCCGAGGCCGAAATTCCAGGCAATGTCCACGGCCTTGTTTTCNTAGGCTTCGGTGATGGCTTTNTTGGATACCAGGAATGCGAAGGAGGGGCCGGTGAATACGTAGGGGGTGAATACTTTGCCGATTACGGGCAGGCCCAGTTTGTACTTCAGGTTCAGGGGTACTTCGATGTAGTCCTTGCTTTTGAATGCTTTTGCATCTTTGAAGATGTCGGTNACGCCTTCACCTTCGCTTACGCGGTGAACGTACATTGCGGACAGGTCGAAGCCCACGCCGATGATGGGCACGGTGAATTCGGTCATCAGACCGGCGGTGAATCCGGCGCGGTTGTCGCTCTTGAAGTCGTCTTTGGAGAGGGAGAAGCGGTTGATTTCCGTACCGATACGGGGACCGATATGGAACTGTGCGGCAGCGGGCAGGGCAGCTGCAACGGTTGCCAGCAGGGCAATCAGCAGAACTTTTATTGCTTTCATAGGGTTATTGTTAGTGTTTTTGAATATACTTTTAAGGTTAGCCGTGTAGGCTGCGACCACAAAGGTACGAGTTTTTTAATTCTTTTTCTAATCAAAACGAGAAAAATTTTATAACTTTGCGCATTATGACACAAGAAGAACGATTACAGATAGAAGAAAAGGCAGTGGAAATGCTTCGGACGGTTTACGACCCGGAGATTCCGGTGGATATCTACAGCCTCGGGCTGGTGTACCGTATCGACCTGAGCGATGAGGGCGATCTGACGGTGGATATGACCCTGACGGCGCCAAATTGCCCTATGGCCGATTTTATCATGGAAGATGTGCGCATCAAGCTGGAAAGTATTGAGGGTGTGCGCAATGTGACGGTCAATATCGTCTTTGAGCCTGAGTGGACTCAGGATATGATGAGCGAGGAAGCCAAACTCGAACTCGGTCTTCTATGACCTCCGGCGGGNNCGTATATTTCCTGAGCGACCTCCATCTGGGGGCNCGCTATCTGCCCGACCGCCTCGGGCAGGAGCGGCGTGTGGTTGAATTCCTCAAGGCTATTGCTCCGGGGGCGAAGGCTGTGTACCTGTTGGGTGATGTGCTGGACTATTGGTTCGAGTACCGCACCGTTGTGCCGCGGGGCTATGTCCGNTTTTTCGGGCAGTTGGCGGCTATGGCCGACGCGGGTATTAAAATCACCTGGCTCACCGGCAANCATGATATTTGGCTCTTCGATTATCTGCGCGACGAGCTGGGNATCCGCGTGGTGGAAAGTCCGGCCTCCGAGGGCNTCACGGAGGATATCTGCGGCACTACNTTCTGCCTCACTCACGGCGACACTTTCGGCCCTCAGCCGCGCAGCTACCGCATGCTCAGGNCGCTGTTCCACAATCGCATTTGTCAGAAACTATATGCCGCCCTGCATCCGCGCTGGACTCTCCCCTTTGCCCACGGCTGGAGCTCACAGAGCCGCAAGGGCTATGGCCGNGCGGTGGAGAAGGAGTTCACGCCCAAGCGNNACGANGCTNTGGTGGAGGCTGCGAGGCTCTACGCCGAGGCGCATCCCGAGGTGCGCTTCATCGTGATGGGGCATTACCATGTGCCGATAGATGTGGAGGTGGGGNCGAATTGCCGCCTTATCGTGCTTGGCGATTGGATTTATCGGTCCACTTACGCCGTGTTCGATGGCACTGATTTTGAACTGAAGGATTATGGCAGCTCATCAGTTGAGTGAGCAGGCGGCCGTGGAGGTCCGTGCGGCCCGACGGGTGACGTGGCTCGGATTTTTTGTGAACGCGGCTTTGGGGGCGCTCAAAATTATTGCCGGCATCGTGGGGNGCTCGGGCGCCATGATTGCCGACGGNTTCCATTCGCTGAGCGACTTTTTCACCGACATCATAGTGCTCATCTTTGTGGGNATAAGCCGCCGNCGNGCCAACGACACCTATCAGTACGGCCACGGCAAGTACGAAACATTCGCCACCATGCTTCTGGCGGTATTCCTCATTGNCGTGGGNGTGGCCTTTTTGGTGGATGGAGTTGAGAAAACGTGGGGAGCGCTCCACGGNCAGATATTGCCGCGCCCGGGTATGATAGCNCTGGTGATGGGCGTGNTATCAATCGTGGCCAAGGAATGGCTCTACCATGTGACCAGNCGAGTGGGTGAGCGCTACCATTCGGCCGCCATCATAGCCAANGCCTGGCATCACCGCAGCGACTCCCTTTCCAGCGCCGCCACCGTTATAGGTATTGCCGGCGCTATGTTTTTGGGGCAGCAGTGGCGTGTGCTCGACCCTATTGCAGCCATCGTGGTGGCNNTGTTCATAATTGTGGTGGGATATAAGCTCGGATTGCCNGCCGTTCGGGAGCTCCTGGAGGTTTCTCTGCCGGAGCAGACTCAGCAGCAGGTGGGGCAAATCATTCACGGGGTGCCGGGCGTGAAGGCTTATCATCATCTGCGCACCCGCAAGCTGGGAAATGGTATCGTGCTGGATTTCCACATCAAGGTGGACCCCGAAATCACCGTGGATGTGGCTCATGCCATAGCCAACACGGTGGAAAAGCACCTGCAGCAGCACTTNGGAGAGGATACGATAGTGAATATTCACATCGAACCCTATCGCAACGAAATCGTTGANACCTGGGGCCGCTGCAGGGACTGATCAGCGANGATTATTTGGAGNAGTCCGGGCTCTTGTAGCTTTTTTTGCGACGNTCCATGAAACTGGAGGNTACCGAGCGCATCTCCATGTCGTCANCGNCAATGCAGGCGCAGAAATNATCGAATTTGCTGCGACTTGATTCCGAACCTTCCGCCCACACCGACGCGCGAACCAGCTGGGCGGTCTTGTTGCTGCTGGANAAGGGCACNTTGATGCCGTTGGTCATTTCCGACAACTCGCGGTACCACGGCTGGCCGTGGATGGANACTGTGTCNATTTTGATGCCCAGTTCGGCAGCCTTGCGGGCCTCCTCGCGCCAGTCGATTTTGTTGTTATCCACATAATCGCGGTAGCAGTAGCCCAGGGGNTGGGGGTTGGCATCGGCAATGAGCAGAACTGTGCGCGATGCTTCTTCGCGCCAGGGAGTCTCTTCAACTATCTTCTTGATTACCAGCTCGTAGAATTCGTCNCCGTCGCCGCCGGAGGTGTTGCGGGAATTCTTTACGAATTGAACGAGCGCTTTGCGGTTGTTGGTGGGGAAAATGTATTGGTAAGCCTTTCCGAATTCCTGAGCGTTATCCATATCGCAATAGTCGCCGAAGGCCACGATGCCCAGNCGNAGGTCTTCGTTGTCGTCGAAGAGCTGGGGGATGAGGTCGGTCACCTGNCGGCGAACGTCCTCGATGTACTGAGCCATCGAGCCGGTGGTGTCGAAAGCGATGACCATGTCGAGAATACCGATGTTTTTAGGTGCTGCAGCAGCAACGCCTTCGGTTGGCGTTTTGGGTTCGGGGTTGAGGAGGTCGTAGATTTTCATGAAACTTAAAATTAAAAGTTAAAAGTTTAGGNGAGNTAGGGANGTTTATATGTCGAAAGTTAAAGGTNTGCNGATTTTATNNNTTTAGGTCTTTGGTTGATTCCACTACTTCGCCCATGTCNTGAGGCAAGCGGATGAGGCAGTGGATTAATANTTCAGAGGGAATTTCGCCATAGAAAGCTGCCGCGATTCCGCCTGAAATAGCTGCCATCGTGTCGGTGTCGCCTCCCATTGCNATGGCCAGGCGGATGCAGTGCTCGTAGCTGTTGCTTTCGAGGAAGCAGATNATGGACTCGGGNACGCTTCCCTGACAGCTCACGTCGAAGCTGTANCCCGGCTGGATGTCGGCATACTTTCGNTCAAGGTTGTAGNCGAAGGTNTCCTCGATGAATGATTTTATTTCCNCCTTGGTTGCACCGGTTTTTGCCATATAGATAGCNGCGGCNGTTGCNTGNGCNCCTTTGATNCCCTCAGGGTGATTGTGTGTNACTTCAGCCGACTTGCGCGCAAGGTCCAAGGCCTCGTCAAGCGACTTTGCAAGGGCTCCCANCGCACTCACACGCATGGCCGACCCATTTCCCCAGCTGTTGTAGGGCCCGGCATTGTCCTGGCGGAACCATTTTCTGAACGTACCCCCATACCCGGCGTCGGGATATTTGCGGCACCATGTGCGCAGGGCGTCCGCGAAGGAATATTTGTGGATGAGGGCATCGGTTATGGCTACGGTGCACACAGTATCGTCGGTATAGCGATCGAAGGGNAAACAGAGCTCGGTATTGATGTCCTTGGTGGCGTAGCGTTCGTAGAAACTGCCCAGAATGTCGCCGCAGATNGCTCCGAGAATCGGCAGGTAGGTTGGTGTTTTCATTTCAGTTTTGCGAGGGTGTTTGGGTCGGNGGAGCCGGAGAAGAATTTGTTGAGAACTTGGCCGAAGATGTCGTTGGGAGCGACATAGTCGAAGAGNGTCATCGAAGAGCCGAGCTTCACCCAGTCCCAGCCGAACACGGCCTGGGGGTCGGACTCTTGAAGGTCCATCAGCGCTTGGCAGATTTCGCGCAAGCGAGGCCCCAGGATGGGGTCCTCAAGGTAGGCACGGGCTTCGTCGGCACCGGTGATGCCGTAGAACCATGTGTTGCGGGAGTGCCCGAAGCCTCGGAGCTGGGGGAAGATGTACCACATCCAGTGNGTCTGTTTGCGGCCGCTTTTCACTTCGCTGAGCGCTTGCTCGTACACGCCGAAGTCCTGGGCGTTGCGGAAGCGGGCTAAGTCGAATCTGTCTGCCATAGGGTTTATGTGTTAAGCTAATGGTATAATGTCTTGTGTGAGGTTTACACCGCAAAGGTAGAGGTAAGTTTTTGAATTTCCAAATTTATTGGTGTAAAAANTACGCATGATGGNAAATTTTTTGCTTTCTGAGCGNTGATTTTGATTCTATATACCCTTTGCATCGGCNGGTAAACATTATTCTCCATATTTTTTTTGAGATGAGTGAGAAAAANGGATGANCGAAAAACGAGCCGTGCGAAAAAAACGCACTGTGAAATAAAATTACACACAAATGTCTTGTACGGCTCGCAAATTTTGTGCAATTTTGCAGCGCAAAACCAAACGGGCTCATGGCNCTGCGGTTGGGAAGATTACATCACCTTGGCAATTTCTCTGCTACCGGCTTTGGAAAGTGATGGAACGGCTCTTCTTCCCTTGGCGCATATGNNCGCCAGAACATAAATATCAATTGCATCCCGTTTGCAATATTTTGACCAATAGCGTCAGCTCCCCGTGTGTGCTTTTGCACATCAGGGCNTCCGCGCTATTCACGAAATATGCAATTGATATGAAAAAGAATGCAGAGCAGGCTGCCGATAAAGAGCCGATTTTCATTGGACAAATTATTGAAGAAGAACTTCGCCGCCAGGAAAGGACGGTGACATGGCTCAGTCGCAAAATCCATTGCGACCGTCGCAACATGTACGACATTTTCAAGCGCACGACCATCGATACCGGCTTACTGTACAAAATCTGCATCGCGCTGAACCGCGACTTCTTCTCATGCTATTCCAAAAATCTACANGAGCCTGATAGTCAACTAAATACCCCCCCCTCANGACGATTGANTTCGCACGCTGAACCGACGATGTAANGTAAAAATCCNCAGTAAGTGCGAATATAAATATCGCGGAAGTGTGAAATAGTGTATCACANCATTTACAAGGGTAATATTAAATAAGTAATTAAATTTGCAATCATAATAAACCTAATATAAACAATGGCAAAAAAATCAGCAATAAGCGGCGAATATATCGTCACAGTGGAAGATAGCGGCACCGTTCGCGTTCTCAAAATCTACGACAACGTAAAAGGCTCACTGCGTGAGTGCGCCGAGGCCAAGGGCTTCGAATACGACCCCAACTGGACCACCCGTCAGTTCGGTTCCAAACTCATCAAGGAATTCGGCGAAGGCAACGAAGCCACAATCGGCGAATATACCATCGTGAAGCGCGACAGCGGCACCATCGAAACCTACCGTACCTACGAAAACACCAAGGGCGCACTTCGCGAAATAGCCGAAGAAACCAAATTCGAATACGACCCCAACTGGAACACCCGTAACTTCGGCTCCAAACTCGTTGATTTTATCAACGCAGGCAAGTAACCATACTACACTATCTACCGAAATTATATGGCGAAAAAATCAGCCACATATGCCACATATGAGCTGCGCGTTGAGGATAACGGCAAAGTCGTTATTCTCAACGATGGCCAGCTCGTGCAGAATGCTATGGGTGCAATCCGCAATATCTCTGCGGATGTCAACTTTACCCTTGACCCAAAATGGAACACCCAGAGCTCAGGCCGAAAGCTGATAGATTTTCTCAATAGTTCAGCATCGGAAACCACACCGGCATCAGTATCCACTCCAAAATCAGATGCCGGTCCTGTCCCCGAGTCTAAGTCCACGCCCGCTCCGGCATCATCCTCTACCAAGACACCGACTTCATCTCCGGCACCAAAGCCCGTGGCCAAGCCGGCTCAACCGAAAAATGACAACGAACTGACAGAAGAAGAAATGAACGAATTGCTCAAACAGATAGCCGAACTTCGCAAAACAATCGAAGCCCTCGAATCCCGCATCGCCAAACTGGAAAAGGCTCCGGCCACATCCCCCGCAGCCGCTTCAGGTAAACGTGAGGTGATTACCCATCATAAGTATGTAGGCGGAGATTCCTACACCGACTATTATAAAACTTCGGAGGGACGAGTTTTAGACGCAGGATACCATTGGAACGGGACTATTGATGGGTCTAACTATCTGATAGAATTAAAAAAGATCCTCATTGAGATTGGCGAAGAAGATGCAGTTGACTTGAAGGATTTAACTACTGAAATTCTAAAGAAGGCTGATTCAGCCCGCTTCGAGCAGTTTATAACGCAGATAACGCGACTTGCCACCAAATATGGATCCAAAGGCACTATTCCAGCTCTGTTGCCTAATGATGCGGTTCTTTCAACATCAGGCCAGATCAGACGTACAAGTGTAACGAAAAAAGCCATTAAATTCTGATGGCAGCTCAAGGTTATCTCATATATAACCTTTATGAGGATATCACTGCCTTCATTGAGCGTCAGCAGGAGCTGATGTTCAACGAGCGCGATTTTCAGATGCAATTGACTGTGGCTCTGCGTAACTCGGGTAAATATGACGACGTGGAGGTAGAGTATTTCATCCCCAATTCCGAAGCTACTTCCAAGGGGTATGAGTGGAACAGCGATCTGAGGCTCGACATCGTGGTGGAGCGCGCAGGGAAATTCGCCGTTGTGGAGCTCAAATATCCTACCCGTAGGATAGTTACAACCATCAGGCGCTTCAACACCCTGCTCGATGGGGTGGAGATAGTGAAAAATCACGGAGCGCAGGATATCGTGAGCTATAACTTCTGGAAGGACGTGCGCCGGATAGAGATAATCAAGGCGTTATTTCCCGAAAACGTTGTGGGAGGAATAGCCGTGATGCTCACAAACGATGCTTACTATACCCGTGGACCTCGTCAGGGCTCGATATGCGACGCTTTCTCCACGGCCAATGG
>JAAVGX010000045.1:0-38420 GCA_014800065.1 Bacteroidales bacterium
AGGAGCTTAGCGAGCTAAGCGACTGAACGACAAGCTGAAAGTGGCAAAAAAGAAGTCGCAGAGAGTATAAAAGATGTTCTTTACCACTTACTATCGGTTAAATTTGAATACTTACTTAAGAACAATGAAGGTTCTAATTAATGTCATCTCCGCACTTCTTTTCTCGGCCGTCGTACTCTCGTGCGGCCGGGAAGGACAGCGCGGAAACGGCGATGATAATTATTTCTCTGACTTTCACACCTTTAGCCATACCGAATGGCCNTACACCGACTCTATNGCTTTCCGAGTCGACACTCTCCGNGACAGCACGGCAAACGGCCCGGTATCGTTGGCTCTCAGGCACACAAACGGCTTCAACTGGGCCAATCTGTGGGTGGAAGTGTCGCTGCGAAAGGACTCCGCTCTGATGGCCGACACCTTCAATATCCCTCTGGCGGATGTNGAAGGTAACTGGTACGGCAAAGGTATCGGTCCTTCNCGACAAATCACATTCCCTCTTTACGACGATGTCANTATAAACCGNGGCGACACTATTTGGGTGCGACACATCATGCGAGTGGANAACCTTCAGNACATCGAACAAATCGGAATCATTTTCGCCGGTAATCCATGAACACCCCCGACTCTATAATATTTGATATGGACGGCACCCTATGGGATGCCGTCAGCAGTTACGCTGCTGTCTGGAACAAAACTCTCGACGACCTCCACAGCGATGCCCCTCGTGTCAACTACAAGGAACTCGCCCCCTGCATGGGTCTCACNCTCGAAAAAATCGCAGAACGACTTTTCCCCGANGGTATTCCGAACCCCGACATATTNTTCAACGTTCTCTCTGAGAATGAAGAAAAGATGATGCCTGCACTCGGNGGGAATCTGTACCCGGGCGTGGATGCCACACTCCGCAAGCTCAAAGANGCCGGCATAAAGCTCTTCATGGTGAGCAACTGCGGTCCGGTCGGACTGCCCAACTTCGTCAAAACAACCGGTTTGGAGAACATTTTCACCGACCTGCGCTCACTCGGTAGCACCGGCAAGCCAAAGGACGTGAACATGCGCGAGCTCATTGACCAATACTCGCTGCAAAGTCCTGTATATGTGGGCGATACCAACGGCGACATGGCCTATACACGCCGAGCCGGTATTCCNTTCATCTGGGCATCTTATGGGTTCGACAAATCTGTNNGCGGTGCCGACTTCGTCCTTTCTCAATTCTCCGACATCCTCAATCTCTTTCCTCAACTGACATGACACAACTCAACGACATCAATCTCCTCGGACACGACGAACAGTCGCTCCGCCTCAATCGCCTTTACGCAGCAATGACCAAAGCCGCAATTCCGGCCGCCATTATTCGCACTGCTGCAAANATTTTCTACCTCACCGGNCGCGTATTCCGCGGGTTCATCTACATTCAGCCCGGNCAACCCGCACGATACTTCCTCCGCCAGCCCACAACNCTCACCGGCTCNGANATACACCTCATCCGCAANCCGGAAGAAATTCCCGCGGTCGCTGCCCGCGCCGGAATCNCTATCGAGCCGGTNGTNGCGCAGGAATTAGGCGATGTGGCNTTCTCCGAAGCCATGCGTCTGGCCAAAGCTTTAGGCGCGGCAGCCCCAGCTGCCGACATCACTCCGGTGATGAAGAAAGTCCGCGCCGTCAAAACTCCCAAGGANCAGGAGCTCCTGCGCATATCAGGGAGCAAACAGTCAATGGTGTACCAACGCATACCCGGCCTATACCGCGAAGGCATGTCCGACATCGAATTCCAAATCGAAATCGAACGCACTTCTCGCCTGGAAGGATGCCTCGGGCAATTCCGAGTTGCCGGAGCCGACATGGAAATTTTCATGGGCAACGTCCTCACCGGCGATAACGCCGATGCCCCATCACCCTACGACTTCGCAATGGGTGGAGCCGGTCTCCACCCCTCAATACCCGTCGGAGCCGACGGTACTATCATCAAACCCGGACTGCCCGTTATGGTCGACGTTAACGGTAACTACACCGGCTACATGACCGACATGACACGCTGCTACGCACTCGGGGAAGTTTCCGAACAAGTCGAAAAAGCCCACCGGCTCAGCATCGAAATCTGCAACGAACTCCAACAAATGATGATACCCGGTGCAAACGCCGCCGACCTCTATAAACGCGCCGAGGACATGGCAACACGCGCCGGTATGGAACGATTCTTCATGGGACATCGCTCACACGCAGGCTTCGTGGGCCACGGTGTCGGAATCGAAATCAACGAACTTCCCGTCATCGCTCCGCGCTCCAAAAACATCCTCGAAGCCGGAAACGTAATCGCTCTCGAACCCAAATTCGTCCTCCCGCACATAGGTGCGGTTGGCATCGAAAACACCTACATCGTACGCAACGACGCCCCCGCCGAACAAATCACCACTGCTCCACAACAAATAATGCCCCTATGACGCACCGCCTGCTCCTTGCTGCCTTAACCGCCTTTTTCGCAATCACGGCTATTGCACATCGAGTCGAAATCACCCTCAACGACGGATGGGAATTCACCAAAGGCCGACCGTCCGACTCAACCCGCTGGAACACCGTAAGGGTGCCTCACGACTGGGCTATTTACGGCCCCTTCGACCGTAACAACGACCTCCAGACCGTCGCCGTGGTGCAGAATGGCGAGAAGGTCGCCTCTACAAAAACCGGTCGTACCGGCGGCCTCCCATTTATCGGACAAGGCACCTACCGGACCACATTCTCCGTGCCCGACACAACCGAGCGTTCGGTTGTCCTGCTTTTCGACGGCGCCATGAGCAACGCCCGCGTGTTGGTAAACGGTAATGAGGTGGCCTACTGGCCGTATGGCTACAATTCGTTCTCAGCCGATGTATCGGATGTAATCGTGCCGGGGCAAAACGAGATGGTGGTCGAATTGGAAAACTTCGAACGGGCTTCAAGATGGTACCCCGGAGCGGGAATTTACCGTAACGTGCACGTTATCAACACCAACCGCATACACGTCCCCGTGTGGGGCACATATGTAACAACCCCCTATGTGGCCAACGACGAGGCTTCCGTAAACCTCAGCATCGAAATCGAAGGCGCTCGGAAAGGTCAAAAAGTCGACGTCCTAACCGAAATTTTCGCGCCCGACGGCACTTTGGTGGCTGAAAACAACTCTTCTTATTTCGCCCACGGGCAGCCGGTGAGTCAAAATTTCATCATCACAGAACCCGACCTCTGGAGCACCGACAATCCCGCACTCTACTCCGCCATAACTCACCTTTCAGTCGATGGCAGGGAAGTGGACTCCTACGCTACGCCATTCGGCATTCGCAGCATCCAATACATACCCTCGCGCGGATTCTTCCTCAACGGAAAACCCACAAAATTCCGCGGTGTCTGCAACCACCACGACCTCGGGCCCCTCGGAGCGGCGGTCAATAAATCTGCCATACAACATCAGCTCGAATTGCTCAAGGATATGGGCGTAAACGCAATTCGTACAGCCCACAATATGCCAGCGCCCGAACTCGTGCAGCTCTGCGACCAAATGGGCATAATGCTCATGATCGAACCATTCGACGACTGGAGTTTCTCCCCAAAATCACCCAACGGATACGGAGCTTTCTTCAACCAATGGGCGCAAAAGGACATCACAAACATGGTAAAGCACTTCCGAAACAACCCCTCTGTCGTGATGTGGTCAATCGGTAATGAAGTGCCAAGCCAATGGGGTCCCGATGGAGTGGCCGAACTCTCGATGCTTCAGGACCTTATTCACTCACTCGATCACACTCGCCCCGTTACCTGCGGCATGGATGCAATCCGTTCCGTGCTCGACAACGGCTTCGCCGCAACTCTCGATATTCCCGGATTCAACTACAAACCGCAGTTCTACACCGANGCCTACAACCGCCTCCCTCAAAAAATGATTCTCGGNTCNGAAACNGCCTCAACTGTTTCTTCAAGAGGGGTTTACCACTTCCCCGTATCATTCGANAAAGAACACAACACTACNCTGCANCCCGACCATCAGTCATCCGGCTACGACAACGAAACATGCGACTGGTCAAACACNCCCGACATCGACTTCCTCATGGACGANCAGCCNTGGGTNTTAGGACAATTCGTGTGGACCGGATTCGACTACCTCGGCGAACCCTCGCCCTACGACACCGACGCTTGGCCGAGCCACAGCTCGCTTTTCGGTATTATCGACCTCGCNTCTCTCCCCAANGACAGATTCTACCTCTATCGCTCCCAATGGAACAATTCCGACACCACCCTGCACATCCTGCCACACTGGAATTGGGAAGGGCGCGAAGGACAAATCACACCCGTATTCGTATACACCTCGCTNCCGTCCGCCGAACTNTTCGTCAANGGTAAAAGTCAGGGAATCAGGCAAAAGAACGATTCCACCCTGCAACATCGCTACCGACTCATGTGGAACGACGTTCGCTATCAACCCGGCGAAATTAAAGTCGTCGCCTACGACCNCGAAGGGAAACCCGTNGCCGAAAAAATAACCCGCACAGCCGGAAAACCCCACCATCTGATCCTCACACCACACAAAAAATCACTTCGCCCCGATGGCGACGACCTCCTCTACATCACGATACAAGTAGCCGACAAAGACGGCAACATAGTCCCCNACGACAACCGAACCGTACACTTCTCCGTTGAAGGNGCNGGCACATTCGAAGCCACCGCAAACGGCGANCCCACATCNCTNCAACCATTCCACAAACCCCAAATGGACCTCTTCAGCGGAGCCGCAACAGCAATACTCCGAAGCGCAAAAACACCCGGCACCCTAATCTTCAAAGCCACCACCNCCAACCTACCCCCCGCCACCCTAAAAATCCCCGTCCCCTAACCCCCCAATAGAATATGCAATATCTGCAGAAAATGACTAAAGAGGCGACAAAGGACTTTTGCCTCGAAATGATAAAGTTCAGTTCTGATTATCTGAGAATTGATAAGGAAGAATTTTGGCATAGGTGTGTGGGTTATTTTGATCAAGTTTTTGAGTATAATAGAGAGAAAACGCTCCAAAACCATTTGGATGAATTGCAGGCTTTGTCCCCTTTTCCGGAGGATTTGCGAGGGTTTATCCACGAATATAACGGGCAGGGAGTGTTCCAACCCAAACATCTGATGTTCAAGCTCGCAACATACCGCGACGATGCTACAAAAATCACCTATGAATTTCTATTCGAATATGACATAACGGATCCTACAACAGAGATTTATTATGGGATAAAGGCCATTTCCGACGATCCTAAAACCACTGCAGAATTTGAGGAAAAGGTGCACCACATAGCTTGGGAGTGGCGGGATTATATAAGGAACAAGGACCGTTCGCAAGGATCCACAGCCAACTATTACAAGCGCCACAAACTCACCAACAACGCTCACGACGGCACATTCTGGATTTCTTGGGTTCGAGTTGAATCCTACGAGTCGCTCGACCACGCACTCAAAGACCTGGAGAATAAGACGATGGAAACGTTCTTAAAATTCAAGCACTTTCAAGTCGAAGACTTGCAGGGGAGTAGATTTGATGATACATATAATCATTTGGCAGAAATTGATGAACTCCCCGGATCAATCAAAGAATCTGAGATTTATAAGCAAATACCAGATGCCTGTGCCAAATTCAATATTGGAGGAAAACCAATATTAACACGCCTATCCAACGGATTATATAAATTTGATTGCACCGATAAGCAAGCAATGATTTTCATTGAATATTTGTATAATCCAAAGCCCTTTGATGAGGCACTTAAAAGCAATGATCCACACGACACCTGGAAACAAAAACAAAAACAAAAACAAAAACAAGAACAGGAACAAGAACAAGAACAAAAACAAAAACAAAAACAAAAAATCGTTAGAGACTTTGTTGCTAAGGTATTTAGAGATAAAAATTGCAAGCCTTTACCTAAAGGGTTCTGCGAAAACACCAAGCTGCGATTGAGCTTTATATCGAATGAGATTACGGAGATAGAAGCCATCTACCACCCTAAATAATATACGTATATTAGTAAAATTTGCAAAGGCGAAAAGCCTTGTATAACTTTGCCACCGGATTCCGAAAGGAGCCCGGTGGCATTTAATTTTGCCATCGTCTGAAATTAAATAAACGGGGAATATTCCCCTTCAATTTAATAATATAAAAAATGGCAACAACCCTCAACACGCAACAGCGTGACTGCATCTTCCGATGCATCAAGGCACTCCAAGCCGAAAAAGGTGAAGTTCGATTGGTAAAATTGAGCTCTGAAATCATCAAACAGCACATTCCCGGTCTTTCTCCGAAAGAGAATTGGTTGGGACATAAAGGCTTTCGAAAAATGCTCGAAGCTCATCCGGAGTATTTCGAGACTTACGGCGATAGTACTACCGACAAGCGAGTTCGACTCAAGCCCTATCTCGCTGCAACTGAACCTATTACAGCACCTTGTCCGACCGGGCCTGATATGAACTTTGATGTGTTCGTCAAGGCTAATGTACCCGTTACCAAAGTTCGCCAGACATGCGAAGACTTTTGTTTAGGAAATGGCCTGGAGGAACCTTGCGTTTTTCGTTCGGTGCTCCGATTCGCTTATCACAAAGCCAAAGCCGAAGGAAAGGTGCTTGAAGTGGGTAATATCAGGTTCTTTCACACCAGTTGGTACAACGACTCTATGAGCGATATTTTCTGTATGTGGGGATATCAACCGGATGGAAGTTCTTTTATAGTCTTCCTGACCAGAGATGAGAAAGATACCCGAAAGTTTATCAAAATATTCGGAAACAGATTCCCTGAACCAATCACTTTTGAAAAACCCATTTTTAATACGGAACTCCCTATCGGACCTGAGTTTGGCCATTATTTTGATGAACGTGCCGACCGCATCCCCGACGACGTAATTGCAATGCTCAACCCCGGCAATAGTGATGTTGACAAAACTGAAATAGTCAGTCGAAACAGAAATTTTCTTCGTCGCTTATTCATCGGCAGCATTGAAGATACTCGCGAAAGATTGAGTAAAAGGCTGGATGAAGCTGTTCTCTTTTGGGATCGCAGGCGCGACAATATGTGTTGGCTCATTCCTTTGAGGTTAGGACTATCGGAGAAGCCTAATTTGGCTTTGGTGCTGGAGGAAACGACTTTGAATGAAGTACCGCTTTACCGTGCACACACAATTTTAGCATTGAGAGAAGCTTTCAAATCGGCACGTTTACTGGGCCCTGTACGAGCCGATTGGTTGAAAGACGTTATTTATCAATAATTCAACAAATTACCATGGAAGAAACCGGATTCGACTGCCCCAAGTGTGGCAGCAGCTGCAATCATTGGATTGCCTTCTCGATGGAGATTGAATGCGACGGCTGCGGCCACGTGTTCAAGCCCGACGACGAAGATTAGTAGCACGAGATTATAACCCGAACAGTGCCCTACGGCGCAAGATGTAACTATCCCAGCCTGAACTCACTGTTCACATTGTCAAACACTGCCGGAGCCACCGAACTCCGGCAGTAACAAACTAAAAAATTCAATAAATTACCATGGANGAAACCGGATTCGACTGCCCCNAGTGNGGCAGCAGCTGCAATCANTGGATTGCCTTCNCGATGGNGATTGAATGCGANGCCTGCGGCNACGTGTTCGAGCCCGACGACGAAGATTAGTAGCACGAGATTATAACCCGGACAGTGCCCTACGGCGCAAGATGTAACTATCCCAGCCTGAACTCACTGTTCACATTGTCAAACACTGCCGGAGCCACCGAACTCCGGCAGTAACTAAAATAAAATCAAATAGTTATTATGGATATCAAAGAAACAAATTTAGATGCAATTCGCACGTTGATTCTATCACATTGTTCCAGCGACTTGCTCCCATTAGGCGATGAAGATGTAGACTGGCTTTTTGACGGAGCTAAGTTCTTAACGACTTGTTCTTCAGAGGGAAAAGACCTGCAAGCAATATGTGAAAATTTAGATAAAACAGAGTTGGAAAAGGCTGCAAAAACTCTAATTGCAGTAACCTATGGCCAATCTTGCCGACCAACTGTAGCCGAAATAGGTGAGTTGACAAACTTTATCAGCGCCATCAATCCGGCGTGCTCGGTACGATTTGGAGTAGGACATCGGGCAGAGAACGAGCCGGAGTTTTCTATTATTGCAGTATCAACCTATTAATCAAGAAGTTGCATATTATGATTGTAGTACTATATATACTGATTGGGGTTCAGTACTTCTTGAATGTATATATCCCCTTGGTATCTCTGTATATGTTATGCGGTCTTATCATTTACGAGGATATATCTACGAATTTGATTTGTTACCCGATCTTCAGATTAAAGCGCTTTTCCATAAAAGTCGGCTTTATCTTGTGGATGATTCAAATCTTATTGTTGGGAGTAATCCTCTGGGGCTATGCGAATTGGATTTTGACAGGTGAATCCCCATTGCTCAGGATATGGTAGAAAAAAGATCTTCCCGAACGCCTTGTAGGCGAGTGCACTGATACATTACAAAGTACTATTCTATATTGCTTTATAAATCAATGATTTATAAAGCAATATAGAATATATGCGAAAGTATGTATACTCTGCTGAACTTTTGACCCGCAAAGGTGGAATGTTGGGGGGNGTGTTATTTTTCGAGGAGGAGTTCGGGGGGATTGATTAGGAATAGGTTGAGGCGGGAGCGGGTTATGGCGGTGTAGAGCCAGCGGTAGAGGGTTAAACCAAGCTGATCCTCAGGGATATAGCTGAGGTCGACGAATACGTTCTCCCATTGGCCGCCCTGCGCCTTGTGGCAGGTGACCGCGTAGGCATATTTCACATGGAGTGCCGTCCAATAGGGGTCGGTGCGCAGGGCAGCCACACGCCGATCCATAGGCACGCCCATGTAACGGTCGTCGTCACTGATAATGGCATAGTAGAGCTCGTTGAGGCGCTCGGTTGTGAGACCCGCAGTGGGGTCGGAAAGGTTGTCAAGGATAACCTTAGCCTCGAATGTGATGACATCGTCGAGATTGGAGGGGGAAGGAATCGAAAGCGACACATCGGCAAAACGCAGACCGTAGCGCTGCTCGGTGCCGTATACGCGCTCCACGGTGAGGATGTCGCCATTGGCAACGAAGTCCAAACCCGGCACACGGCGCGCAAAATAGTGGTTTTTCGACACTATCAGGCGGTCGTCGCGCGATATTTCTTCTTCGCGATAAAGCACCTGTGCCCGAACTCCCATATTATACTCCAAAGCACGACGGTTGGAAAGGGTTATCAGAATTGTATTATCCTCTCCACTATGCGAATAAGCTCCATCAAGAAGCTCCGGAAGGTCCTCATTTTCAACAATATGCACATCATCAAAATCGCCCACGCGCAACTTGGGAATCGGAGCCTGCTCACCCTTTGGAGTACGTGCAGCCTGGAGCATCACCTTTCGCAGACGGGTGGCATTGAACAACACGCCCGAATCGGCAGCCTGACGGGCAGTCTCGGTGAGAGTTGCGGAGCTCACCTTGAGCCCGTAGGCCCGCAGGCGGTCGGTATTCATGGCCGGGGAGCGGTCCGAACCCACCGGAGGGAGCTGGGCGGTGTCGCCAATCAAAATCAACCGGCAGTTTTCACCTGCAAAAACATAGGTTATAAGGTCCTCTATCAGCGAGTTACCTCTTCCATCATCGGCACCGATCATCGAAGCCTCATCCACTATAAAGACAGTGTTCTTTGAGCGATTGTCAGCCGGAGCAAGGAAGGAAAAGTCGCCCGTGGGCGCGCCGGGGTTGTGGCGGTAAATTTTTCGGTGAATTGTGAAAGCCGGATGGCCGCCCGAATTGGAGCTGAACACCTTTGCCGCGCGCCCGGTCGGCGCTAATAGCACGGCATGCATTCCGTTGGCTTCCAGCGTCTTAACCAAAGCACCGGTTAGCGAAGTCTTACCCGTACCGGCATAGCCGTTAAGCACAAAAGCCCGTTCACTGCCATCGAAAGGCGCCAGGCAGAACCGCGACAGCACTTCTATCACACGCGCCTGCTGCTCATTGGGCTCATAAGGGAGCGCCGCCCTCACCTGCTGCTGAAACTCATCTGCATTCATAGGAGCAAAGTTAACCAATTTCGCGCTAATTTCGTCATTTCNGNTNCAAAAACANNGAAAANATCGAGAAATCGGGCCACACATTGTGCATGTATGGCCCGATTGAANCGCCGAAAAAACGNCTATTGTAAATCAAAAGAGAGTGAGCTGAGTGCCGGGAGGCGGCGGAGCGATGAACATTGCNCGGTTTTGGCTCCAGCCTTGGGTGGCGTTGCGCAGTGAAATGCGCACCATTCCATGCACGCCGGCTTCGGCGGCGATNGCGCCCAACACGTCGTCGATGCTTTCGAAACCGGTTGAGGCGATGTCAACTACTGTGCGGCCAAGATACGTGCCGCGGGCGAGGATAGTGTCGGTGGTCTGGATGATATTCATATCGGGAGAGTTTTAAATTTTATACTGCAAAATTAGGCGCAACATGTGCAACAGCGATGCACACACTCGTTATTGAGTGTTAAATCGCCTGAATTTTAGCAGGTTTACAGGTCTAATGAAAGCAAATCGGGTAAGAGGTCCGCGGTATTTTCGTAACTTTGTAATGCAATGAATGAAAATGAACCGGACTATCGCGCTCAAGCGCGCCGCTATCACCTCGGACTTCAGTTGGAGCCTGAGCAACTTCGCGTGCTCGTTACGCCGGTGGAAGGGGATGGTGGTCTGCACCAGTTTTCACTCCCGCTCGACCCCACTACTGACCGTGCCAAAGCACTCGAAGATGCCGTCTACGCCACGCCGATGCTATTAGGCGACTATGCGTCGATTGGTGTGACAGTGGTTACCGACAATTTCATACCCGTTCCCTCAGGCCTTGCTCAGCAGGGCGCACAAGTGTGCGGAATGCTCGATGAAGACATGGGCGAAATGCTTATCACAGATACAGTTACGCCCGACATTGANATTGCATGGACGATAGAGCGTAAGGTATTCAANTTCATAGAGCGCACCTTCCGCAACTGCCCCGTAGAATGCTCGGTGACACCTCTGGTACGCTTCCTCAAAAGCAAAGCCGAACGCGGCAACACNGCCAAAGTGTTCGTTCACTTCCACGACCGCAACCCGCGCATGGCCGATATAGCCGTGTTCAGCGCCGACGCACATCTGCTTTTGCTCACCACCAAAGCGTGCCGCACCGAAGCCGATGCCGTGTTCTTCATCCTTGGCGCAATGGAAAGCGCGGGACTCTCGCGCACCGACGACGAAGTGCAGATTTGCGGCGACTCCNCCGCCCGCGATGCCATCCTGCCATTGCTGCGCAAATATGTGCGCTACGCCGTGCCCCTGATCTTCCCCAGCGAAGCCTTCCGGATGGGACGCGAGGCTTTAGCGGCTCCCTTTCCACTGATTGTCAGTAATTTGACCTATTAAACAGTTTACCGAAAATATGCGAATCATCCGCGGAAAATTCGGACGTCGTCGGTTCGACGTTCCCACCAACATATCGGCTCGCCCCACAACCGATTTCGCCAAAGAAAACCTCTTCAATGTGCTCGAAAACATTGTGGATTTTGAGGGATGTGACGCCCTNGACCTCTTTGCCGGCACGGGTGCCATCAGCTTCGAATTTCTCTCACGCGAATGCCGGTGGGTTACGGCAGTTGAAAAGACCAACACTCAGCAGCGTTTCATCGAAAAAGTTGCCAAAGAGCTAAATGTCAACAACTTCACCTTNGTTCGCGGTGATGCCCTNCGATTTATCTCCGCCGCNCCGAAGGCTTTCGATATAGTGTTTGCCGACCCTCCCTATAATATGGACGGATTCGAAGACATCCCTCGTAAGGTGCTCGAATCCGGCTTGCTCAAGCCCGGAAGCGTGTTCATCATAGAGCACTCCAAGGCTCACGATTTNTCCAATCTTCCCCACTTCCGCGAGCATCGCGCATATGGCTCAGTAAATTTCACCATATTTGAANTTCCCGGCGATGAAGAAGTTTAAANTACTGATATTCAGCGTNNTNCTNACATCGTTCTTATCCTTTGGCGCAGAACGCGAAGTAACAGTATCCAATCCGACAGCNGGTATCCACCTCGGAGGCACCCTCAGCACGCCCGAAGGCANNCCTGTTGGCGCCATTGTAATGGCCACGGGCAGCGGGGCGCAGAATCGCGACGAAGAGGTGTTCGGCTTCAAGCCCTTCAAGGTGCTATCGGATGCCCTCACCGAGGCCGGTTTTGNGGTTCTCCGCACCGACGACCGCGGAGTAGGAGCTTCGGAAGGCGACCTCACACNNTCGAGCCTTGAAGACCTGTGCGGCGACATTGCAGCTCAGATTGCGATGCTNGAACGGGAATTTCCCGGCATCCCCAAGGGCGTTTTAGGNCATTCCCAAGGGGGTTCNCTGGCAATAAANACCGCGGCNCGCGGCGGCTGCGATTTCATTATNACGCTCGGAGCCCCGGCCTGGGNGGGCGACTCGATAGTGATGGCGCAGAGCCGAGCCCTTGCAGTAGCGGCCNCCGGACGGTGGGATGCCGAAGCCCAACAGCGCAAACTTCTGGACATAGCCAAAGNCCCGCTTCCGGCCCCNNTGGCGCAGGCCATGCTTNTGGGNGCAATGGCCGATATCTACGGGGAAGCCTCCAAGCTGCCGCAGGTACGCGAGCGCCTTGAAACGGAGGCCAAGGTGATGACCTCCCCCTCCTACCGCGAACTTCTCCGTTACGACCCGGCGGCCGACATAGCGGCNATCCNCATCCCCTGGCTGGCACTGAACGGCGGNAAGGATTTTCAAGTGCCCCCGGCCAACCTAATCACAATTCAAGAAAANAACCCCCAAGCGCAAACCATTGAGCTTGAGGGTCATAATCATTTATTCCAAGAGTGCCGTACGGGTATGCCCGACGAGTATTCCCGCCTGGGNGCCTGCCCATCCGAAGCCACTCTAAGCGCTATTTTGCAGTGGTTAGCCCGGGGAAACGCTTTTGGAGATAAGCAATAACGAGGTCGGTCATATCNTCGAGCTTCATCACCTCCGAATCGAAGCAAAGGTGATAGCTGCGCGCATCGCCCCATTTCTTATCGGTGTAGAAATTATAGAAGTTCGCTCTCAGTTTATTGGTNCGTTCNGCTAAAGCGATGGCATCCTGACGGTTAGCGGCTTCGTTTCGCTGCACGATTCTGTCGGCGCAAGCCTTAGGCGTGGCGTGTACGAANATATTAACGACNTTGGGATTGTTACGGAGCACATAGTCGGCACTGCGNCCCACAATCACGCAGCTTTCGCGCTCGGCCAGTTCGTGCATGAAATCGCACTGAGCCTTGTAGATGCTGTCGGAAGTNGAAGCTCCTGCATCGGAACCCACCCACGACATCGGGTAAAAGCCCATAGAGAAAGGAATGATACCACCGAGCATCTTAGGAGGTTGCTCATCGCCCTGCTCCACGAAGGCATGNCTGAAGCCGGCCTTCTGNGCCGCTTCAACCAGCAGCTGCTTATCGTAGAATCCGATTCCNAGGCGCTCGGCAATCATACGNCCGAGCAATCGACCTCCGCTGCCGTAGGTTCGACCTATTGTTATTACAAATTTATCCGGTTGCATATTCAATGATGCTAAATTTTTTCAGTATGGACGTGTAGCGGCACGCCTATACTGCGTTCGCACTCAAAAAGTTGGCTATCAAGTTGGTTTTCGGGTCGGCTTTCGGGTCGGCTTTCGGGTCAAAAGGACGCACAGAACGTGCGTCCCTACATTTTCCCTTATGCTTTTTTCTTGGTAGTCCTTTTTGCNTTNGNGGCTTTNGGTTCCTTGGCTGCTTTGGGCTCCTTGGCGGCCTTGGGNTCCTTGGCTGCTTCGCGGGCTTTGTGCTCGATGTTGTACTGCTCGATGTTCTTTCGCATTGAAGCGAGCTCCTTGTTGAGAGCTTCGATTTCGTGGTCCTGGTTCGAGATGGTGAGCAGCAGAGAATTGAGTTCCTCGTTGTCGACCTGCGAGGGGTATTCTTCTTCNACACGCATGAGGAAGTCGCCCAGCACATTCATGTAGTTTGTNAAAGCGGCCATGGGTGTTTCATACGGGCTGAAAGCAGCTCCACCCTTATTGTTCATGTAGAAAAAGTGGTCGCATGTCTGGAGGTAGTTCCAGTCCTGCTTGAGGCGACGGTTGTTGCACTGACGCACACGTTCGGCCACGCTGTAAAGCTTGTTGAAAGCCTCGTTCTGNAGACGGTTACCGAGCCATGCGGAGGTATCGCGAGCTTCGTCGGCACTTGAAATGGGGTGCATAACGCTGAGNTCGCCCACGGGCTTGATTTTGGCAACCGCTTCGCTTGGAGTGAGGAATTCCACGCCCTTTTCGGCGGCGAAGCGTGGAAGGGCTTCGAGGAATTGGAATATACCGGTAGTAGCGGGCTGATGGTCGCCGAANGTTTCCATGTTGAGGAANATATTGACGATNTGTTCCTCAGCGGGAGTAGAAGCAATCCAATCCATGTACTTGTCGGCGGTGAGGGGGAATTCGCTCCAAGATGAGTCGCTGAAACGGAAGGCGATGTCGTCGCTGAGCTTTGAGTTGCGCAGCAGGAGNTTGAGTTTGGGNGCCGAAGCGGCGGTGTAGATATAGTCGGGCGATTTCCAGCCGAGGATGTGCTTTGCGCCTTCNGTGAGGACGGCCTTGAAGCCCATATGCACCAGTTGAGGAGCNATGTCGTCGCAGTAGATGAGTTCGGTGTTGCGCACCACTTTGGGTTTAACGCCGAATCGGTTCTTGAGCANCGAGCAAGTAGCNTCAATTTCGGCGGCAAATTCTTCGGGGTCCACCAGAGAGGCGAGTGAGTACGCGTAGGGCTGAGCCACAAATTCCACGGCGCCGGTATCGGCGAGTTTCTTGAGNAGGTCGATAAATTCGGGCACATAGAGCTCGAATTGTTCGAACGCCACGCCTGACATTGCAATGGAGCAGCGGAATTTTCCACCGCTCTGCTCAATCATGCGCAGGAGTGTTTCGGCGGCGGGGATGTAAGAATTGTGCGCGATGCGGGTAACGATGTCGTCGTTGAGGAAATCGTCGAAGTAGTAGTGGTCTTTGCCGATGTCGAAGAAACGATAGCGCTTCAGACGGAACGGCTGATGTATCTCAAAATTAAAACAGATTGCTTTCATTTTTCTGAATCGTTTTTTTGTGTGAGGCAGCGTTCCNTATGAGCGACCCAACACCTTATTATATATATCAATTACTTTTTTACCGGCTTTATCCCAAGTNATCTGNGCCACTTCGGCCAGACCGTCCTCCTTCATCTGCTTGTANAGGGCGGGATANGAAATGATGGCATGAATAGCATCGGCCATAGCGTCGATGTCCCAGTAGTCGGTTTTGATAACGTTGTCGAGGATTTCGGCGCAACCGCTCTGCTTGGATATGATTGAAGGCACACCCATCTGCATAGCNTCCAGAGGAGAAATACCGAAAGGTTCGGACACCGAAGGCATGATGTAAACATCCGAAGCGGCGAGCATTTCGTATACCTGGCGTCCCTTCTGGAACCCGGGGAAGTGGAAACGGTCGGAGATTCCGCGTTCGGCGGCTAATTGAATCATCTTATCCATCATATCNCCNGANCCGGCCATGACGAATCGCACGTTAGAGCAATTCCGGAGCACCTTTGCAGCGGCTTCCACAAAGTACTCGGGACCNTTCTGCATAGTGATTCGGCCAAGGAANGTNACCACCTTTTCCTTGTTGTTTGTTCCNCGGGGATTCTGGATAGCGAGCAGGTCGGGNCTCAGAGGCACCACAGCGTTGTGGACGGTTGTTACCTTTGCGGGGTCGATACCGTAGTGGTCGATAACCGTTTGGCGCGTGAGGTTGCTCACGGTGATTATATGGTCGGCNTGTGTCATGCCGTCGCGTTCGATTCCGTAGACGGTGGGGTTGGGTTTCCCTCGTGAGCGGTCGTACTCAGTGGCGTGNACATGCACCACCAGCGGCTTGCCNGTGACCTGCTTAGCGTGAATGCCGGCAGGATATGTGAGCCAGTCGTGGCTGTGGATAATGTCGAAATCGAGGGTACGGGCAATTACCCCGGCGGTGATTGAGTAGTTATTAATTTCCTCNAGGAGGTTNGAGGGGTATTTGCCAGAGAACTCTATGCAACCCAGGTCGTTGGTGCGCATGTAGTTGAAATCGGCATAGATATGATCGCGCAGACGGAAGTACAGGTCGGGATCCATCACATTACCAATCCTCTGCTCCACGTAGTCGCGNCTGACATCACGCCAAGCCACGGGCACCTGAGAGTTACCGATGATTCGGGCAAAGCTGCGGTCCTCATCGCCGAAAGGTTTAGGGATTACAAAAGTGATATCCATATCGCCACACTCCCACATACCGCGAGTGAGGCCGTAGCTTGCAGTGCCGAGGCCGCCGAGGATGTGAGGGGGAAATTCCCAACCGAACATTAATGCTTTCATAAATGCTAAATGTTTTAGGGTATCGGGGTTGATAGATTATTGTTCAAGACGTTTAAGTGCACGGTAAGTGCGGAGCACTTCNGCCACATTGGTAGCATGGCTGACAGCGCCACGACCCACATATGGAGGATTACCGTCGTAGAGCTGGCTGAGCGAACCGATGCATCCCTGGGTCATTTCGTCCTCGAACCCGATGAGCATACGGTCGATATATCCCACGCCGCTCATACCGAACACGCGCAGATAAGCATCGGCGTAGAAACCCATCAGCCAAGGGCGCGCGGGGCCGTTGTGCATGGCGAATTCGCGTTCCTCGGGGCTTCCGAGGTAGTGCGGACGGTAGCCGTAGCTTTTGGGTGAGAGGGTTCGCAGACCCTTGGGCGTNAGGAGTTCGCGGGTGACCACATCCAGGACGCTCTTGCGCTGACGGCGATCCAGNGGCGAGTAGTCNAGGCCGATTGCTATTGCCATGTTNGGGCGNACGGAGGGNTCGGCGTAGTTGCCGTCGACGAAGTCGTAGAGGTATCCGGCCTCGTTGAGGAANGTNTCCACGAATGGTTTCTTCATTTTTTCGGCCTCATCCAACCAAGCTTGGCGNCGTGANTCNTAGCCCTGATGATTTTCGGCCAAAGCGGNTGCAAACATCAAAGCGTTGTACCACAGGGCGTTGAATTCNACCAGTCGACCGGTTCGTTTCACCACGGGCGCGCCNCCGAGCATTGAGTTCATCCAGCTTACGGCTTTTTCGTGACCGTCGGTGCTCAGCATACCTGTTTCGGAGTCGACGTAGAGGTTGGGATGCCCACCGCGGAGCACATAATCCACCAGTTCGCCCACCACGGGGAGATAGCGNTCGGCGCAGGCACTCATGCCCTGAANTTTGCCGTACTGCTGGATAGCCCAGAGNGCCCACAGGGGGATGTCGGGGTGCTCGATACCGTCGATGTCGGCGGAGGTGTGTCCTGTTTCCATGAAGGTGCGCAATTCGGCCAGCGCGGTGTCCATGATGGCTTCGTAGTCGGCNCGGTGGTCGATGGCCAACGTGAGGCCCGACACGCTCATGAATGTGTTGCGCGCCAGCACTTTACCCCAGGGGAANCCGGAGATGATAAACATTTTATCGCCACGGCGCACATAGAATTGCTTGGCGGCGTTCTTCATGCAGTTGAAGAANGACGTGCGGGGCGTACGGAGCGGAATTTCGGCATCGAACATNCNGGAAAGATTCCGGGGATTGACGGGGCTNACACCTGCGGAGAAAATGACGCTCTCACCCTTCTTGATGGGCACTTCGAAGTAGCCGGGCACCCAGAGGTCCTCCATATAAGGCACACCGCGTTCGAGGTCCTTTACATATTCGATGTCGTTGTACCAGTTGGGCTCGTCCACCCACTCGGGTTTATGGTTGAACTGCATGTAAAGGGTCGGGAAGCCGTCGTAGAGGCATGTAGCGATGCCGTTTGGNACGGGTTCGCAGGCCTTGTTGATNGCATCGTTTTCCATNCAGAGGCTGTTGACTTCACGGAAAGCGAGGAACGGNCGGAAGCGGAGCGTTGTGGGNGAATGTGCNTCCAAGAGNGTATATTTGATGAGGATTCGGTTCTCCTGCTGGATAAACATCTTCTCNTTGGTAAGAATGACCCCACCGACGCGGTAGGTCATTCGGGGCACATTATCACAGTCGAACTCTCGTATATATTTATGACCGTTGGGGCTGTAAACGCCNCCACGGTANCNGTGTATGCCCAGATTGAACGGCGCACCATGCTGGATAACCGTCTCATCCAGACTCGACAGCAGCACATGTGGCTTATTGCCCAATCCTTCAATTGGTATCACCAGGAGTCCGTGTTGCTTGCGCGTGTTGCATCCCACCAGGGTGGTGCAGTGATAGGCACCGGCCTGGTTTGTGCGAAGCATCTCCTTGGGNAGGGATTGATCCAGATTGATGAGCAGGTTCTTGTCGAACTTTAAGTAACTCATTTTTGCTTTAGGAATATGTGGGTTAGTTATAATTTGCCAAATTTAGCCAATCCCCACCAATAATGCAAGTGTTTATGTTGTTAAACATATAAATTTATTCCTTCAGCTCGCTGAAGAAGGCTCTGAATGAGGTAGCGGAGCGTGAGTTACGGATTTTCCGGATGGAATCGAATACTTTACGGAACGACATTCGTCGCATAGCTTCGAGGGCGGGACGGAAGAGGTCGCAGTCGAGGGGAAGTTTTACGTCTACGGGTTTGATATTGGTGCCACGGACTGAAACATTCCATTGCATAATAATATTGTAGAGAAGTTCGGCCTCCTCGGGCGTGGGAGGGGTCGATTCGGCGGGGGTCGGGGCGGCGGGTTCGGGAGTGGATGTCTCGGGGCAGCCGGCGGGTTGGGGTTCGGACGGTTCGGTTGACTTGTTCTTTCGGGTCAGTCGTTGTTGCCGACGGCGGCGAGTTTCATCTATTTCGGCGCGGATAAAGCCGAAGGCAATTACGCGGGCATCATCGGAGAAATCGGGTTCGGCACCTGTAAAAAAGTACTGAAACACAGCTTCGATTACATCCATACGCAGGGTTCGGTCGCAGCGATTGAGCACTTCGAACCATTCTTTCTTGAATTTGAGTTCCTTTTCCATAGTAAGTTGATTAATTTGCACAAAGTTACTTGTAGCACATAGGTGAAAATTGGGTGATTTGCGCAAGTTGACTTTTCGCACAATATTTTTTCGAGAGGGGGGCAGACTCCAGAGAAAGGACTTTCACATACCGAAGCTATTTAAGTTTTGGGACAGGCACAAATTTTTGCCTGGTGAAAAGTAAAAAAATTTGGCAGAACGGAAAAAAAGTTGTACTTTTGCAGACCGATTATGTCCAACTAATTGACCGACAGTCGTAGCTGCGTAGCTTTTGGCCAAGCGAAGCAAGTTGCGAATGTCAAATTATGTAATTATTAATCAACGATTTAACTGTGGATACCATTAGCTATCGCACCGAATTCCCCAACGCTCAGGAAGTAGAGCACCAGTGGGTGGTAATCGACGCCACCGATCAGGTGCTTGGCCGTCTGTGCGCCAAAGTAGCCAAGCTTCTGCGCGGCAAGTACAAACCCACCTACTCCCCCAACATGGAGTGTGGCGACAACGTGATCATCATCAACGCCGACAAAGTACGTCTTACCGGCAAAAAGATGACCGACCGCATCTATCTTAACTACACCGGCTATCCCGGCGGTCAGCGCCAGGCAACCCCCGAAGTTCTGATGAAGAAGAGCTTCAACAAGCACCTCAAGCCCGGCATGCACCCCCTTTTCATTCGCGTTATGAAGGGTATGCTCCCCAAGAACCGTCTGGGTCGCAAACTGATTGAAAACATGCACGTATACAACGGCCCGGAACATCCCCATGCAGCCCAGGAACCCGTTGTAATCGACATCAACAAACTCAAATAATCGTCGGTGAATATGGAAAATGTAAATGCAGTAGGCCGTCGTAAGGCCGCAGTTGCCCGTGTTATCGTAAAAGAAGGTACCGGCGTTATCACCATCAACAAGCGCCCCCTGGAAGTATACTTCCCCTCTTCCATCCTTCAGTATATTGTAAAGCAGCCCCTGTCGACCCTTGAAGTAACCGACAAGTACGACATCCACGTAAATCTGGATGGCGGTGGCTACAAAGGCCAGGCTGAAGCTCTTCGTCTTGGCATCGCCCGCGCCCTTGTTAAAATCAACCCCGACGACAAGGCCGTACTCCGCAAGCATGGCTTCATGACTCGCGACCCCCGTGCAGTTGAACGTAAGAAACCCGGTCAGCCCAAGGCACGCAAACGCTTCCAGTTCTCCAAGCGTTAAAATTTACAACCGGTTCTCTACTGTCAGGCTTTATAAGCCGAGAGCATGACCGGCATCAGTGTTTAGTATCTAAACCGCGTCGATGGACTGCGTTCCCTACCCCGCGGTTGTATCACTCAAAGAACGTAAACCTAACTCAACCATTCTCATGGCACAACCCACATTTGATCAGCTCCTTGAAGCAGGTTGCCACTTCGGCCACCTCAAACGCAAATGGAACCCCGCAATGGCTCCCTACATCTTCATGGAGCGCAACGGTATTCACATAATCGACCTCTATAAGACCGAGGCAAAGCTCGCCGAAGCAGCCAACGCCCTTCGCGCAATGGCCAAGAGCGGCAAGAAGATCCTCTTCGTAGCTACCAAAAAGCAGGCTAAGCAGGTCATTGCCGACCTGGCCAACTCTGTCGGCATGCCCTACGTGATTGAACGCTGGCCCGGTGGTATGCTCACCAACTTCCCCACCATCCGCAAGGCAGTTCGCAAGATGACCACCATCGACAAGATGAGCAACGACGGCACCTTCGACAACCTGTCCAAGCGCGAAAAGCTGCAGATCACCCGTCAGCGCGCCAAGCTGGAAAAGACCCTCGGCTCCATCGCTGACCTGAACCGCCTTCCCTCAGCACTTTTCGTAGTAGACGTGCTGAAAGAACGCATCGCAGTAGCTGAAGCTAACCGCCTGGGTATCCCCGTATTCGCTATGGTGGACACCAACTCCGACCCCTCCAGCATTGACTACGTAATTCCCGCCAACGACGACGCTTCCAAGAGCATCGAACTGATTGCCGGCACCTGCGTACAGGCCATCGCTGAAGGACTGGAAGAACGTAAGGCTGAAAAGCTCGACACTCCCGAAGAAGCTGAAGCTCCCGCTGCCGCACCCCGTCGCGAACGTCGCCGCGTACGTCGCAACGAAGCAGCCGCAGAAGAAGCAGCTACCGAAGAATAATCACATTTAGAAACCCCGACACCCGCCACCGGCGGGTGTCATCACACAATAAACCACTATGGCAGTAACAATCGCAGAAATCAACAAGCTCCGCCAACTTACCTCGGCCGGCATGATGGACTGCAAAAAAGCACTGACAGAAACCAACGGCGACATGGACGCAGCCGTTGAAATCCTTCGTCAGAAGGGCAAGGCCGTAGCCGCCAAGCGTGAGGACCGCAACGCAGCCGAAGGTTGCGTACTGGCCAAGAACGCCGGCAACTTCGCCGCAATCTTCGCCCTGAACTGCGAAACCGACTTCGTAGCAAAGAATGCCGGCTTCGTAGCCCTCACCGAAAAGCTCCTCGACGCCGCTCTGGAAGCCAAAGTTAAGAGCCTTGACGAACTCAAAGCCCTCACACTGGAAGGCCAGACCATCGCCGACCTCGTAACCGAAGAATCCGGCAAAACCGGCGAAAAGATCGAACTCGGTGTATATGAATACCTCGAAGCTCCCTCTACCACCTCCTACGTACACCCCGGTAACAAACTGGCTGTAATCGCCGGTTTCAACCAGGAAGGCGTTGACTACCATGTAGGCCGCGACGTGGCCATGCAGGTAGCCGCCATGAACCCCGTAGCAGTGGATCGCGAAAGCGTTTCCGAAGCCACCAAGACTTCCGAATACAACATCGCCGTAGAAAAGACCAAGGAAGAGCAGGTACGCAAGGCCGTTGAAGCCGCTCTGAAGAAAGCCGGCCTCAACCCCAACCACTTCGACTCCGAAGACCACATCGAATCCAACATGTCCAAGGGTTGGATCACCGCTGAAGAAGCAGAAAAGGGTCGTGCCATCATGGCCGAAACAGCTGCTGCCAAGGCTGCTAACCTCCCCGAAGCTATGATTCAGAACATCGCCAACGGTCGTCTGAACAAGTTCTTCAAGGAAAATTGCCTTATGGAACAGGAATACATCAAGGACGAAAAACTCACCGTAGGTCAGTTCCTCGAATCCGCATCCAAGGGTCTGGTAGCCGTAGCCTTCAAGCGCGTCAACCTCAACCAGGATTAAAGCATCGGGACGCCCGGGCTCGGGCGTCCATATTGGTCCGGTAGCTCAGCTGGATAGAGCATCTGCCTTCTAAGCAGACGGTCATGCGTTCGAGTCGCATCCGGATCACAAAAGGGAGTCATAACGACTCCTTTTTTATAATATCAAAAATCCTGTTTTCTTAAACAATATTAATCATTTGGGATAATTAAGTACACCAAGAATTGTATGTTGACATCAATCGAAATTTGTGCTGGCGCTGGCGGACAGGCTCTGGGGCTTGAACTCGCCGGATTCAACCATACAATTCTCGTGGAATATGAGCAGGATTATTGTAATTGTCTAAAACGCAATCGTCCTGACTGGGATGTTAGATGCATGGATGTCAGGAATTTTGACGGCAAACCATACAAAGATAGAATTGATTTGCTTGCAGGCGGTGTGCCATGTCCGCCTTTCAGTATTGCTGGCAAACAGCTTGGGAACGAAGACGAGCGAGACTTATTTCCCGAAATGCTCCGGCTTGTAGAAGAGATAAAGCCACGTGCCGTTATGATTGAAAATGTTCGTGGTCTTTTGGATTCAAAATTTACAGATTATAGAAATACTATAATTAATAGGTTGGAGAATCTCAATTATAATGTTCATATCTCGTTGCTTAATGCCTCAGATTATGGAGTGCCTCAGCTTCGCCCAAGAGTCATAATTGTTGGGATAATAAATAGTATTGAGGATATCTTTGTCTTTCCCAAAGCCAATCCCCAAATTACGCCTACCGTAGGAGAATGTCTTTATGACTTAATGGCATCAAATGGATGGGAAGGAGTAGAGGAATGGAAAAAAATTGCAAATAAGATTGCCCCTACTATTGTAGGAGGTAGCAAAAAGCACGGAGGTCCGGATCTGGGACCAACACGCGCTCGAAAAGCATGGGCAGAGCTTGGTGTTGACGGGAAAGGTGTCGGTGATGCCTCACCGGCAAAAAACTTTCAGGGAATGCCACGACTAACACCAAGAATGATTGCAAGAATTCAAGGATTCCCAGACGATTGGGATTTCGGCAATCGGAAGACTTTAGCCTGCAGGATGATTGGCAACGCATTTCCCCCTCCTGTCGCTAAAGAAGTAGGATTGCAGATTGCAAAAGTTTTAAATAAAAAAAATCGTTCTGAAAATGAAAAGCCTTATATCTCAAGAGCGCGTATCATTCCATCGTTATTTGACTGATAATAAAATACTAACTATAAATAATGGCGTCGCAAGCAACGCTGATAAGTCTTCCAGACTTTCTAAAGAAATTTCCCTTCTCATAGCAAACTCATTGTCTGCCCAGGAAAGTAATAAAGCTGAAGGACAAACTCTCGGAGCCAGTTTTGAGACTGCTTGCTGTCAATTCCTTCAGAACACCTTTTTATTGTTTCAAAATCTGCGACCCGGAAAGTGGTTTGTTGAAAAATTAGGTAATCGCAGCTCTATAAAAACCAGTAGTTTTGTTCAATATGAACATTTAGATTATCTTGGTCAACTGATCAAAGATGATTCACAATTCGCTACCTGTATAGGAAACGATTACATTGTGGCTCCCGATATTGTAATATATAGGAAACCAGAACCCGATGAGGCTATTAATGCAAATTCGCTAATAGTATCCGATGATTGTTCGAGGCTGACCCCTATAAGAGAGAAATACAATAAACTTCCTATCCTTCATGCGTCTATTTCTGCCAAATGGACAATGCGTAGCGACAGAGCGCAAAATAGCAGGACTGAAGCGTTAGGACTCATTCGAAATAGAAAAGGACATTTACCTCACATAGTAGTAATTACAGGTGAGCCTTTACCCTCACGGCTTGCATCGCTTGCATTAGGCACAGGGGATATCGATTGCTTATACCATATAGCTTTATATGAACTTTTAGAGGCCGTAGAAACTATTGGTTCAGAAGATTCATTAGAAATGTTAAATATTTTAATATCAGGCAAGAGGCTCAAAGATATAAGTGATCTACCTCTCGATTTAACCGTTTAAATGGAACTTAATTCCCACTTATCATAAATAGTTGCCTAACGAGCAGATCATTTTAGCCCCCGGCGCAGTTACATTTATGTGTTTGACGACCGAATCGAGTTTATTAATTCCGGTGATATGCCAATGCCATTGGATAATATGGCAAACTCATTTGAGTCCCAGCCTCGCAACCCTATAATCGCAAAGCTATTCAGATTGGCACATATTTACGCAGTATGGTGATTTTTGGAGATTATTCTACTGGGTATATATGAAAAGGGAGTAGGGCTTGGAGCCGCTCCTCCCGGATTGTTATTGTAGATGGTTTTGTAGATTATTTGCCGGTGACTACGATGGTGTTTTTCTGTTTGTCGATAGAGATTGATGCGATTTGGTCGGACTTGATTTTGTTGAATTCTTCGCGTGAAATTTCCTTGCCGTTGTAGATGAAGGTCATATCGGAGGGAATGGCGGAATCGTTTTTACCCAACTTCAGCACATAGGTTGCAGCTGTATCGGCCACATCGACGGAATCGGCGTTTTTAAAGAAGTCGCTGAGGTCGAAGCTCACATCATTTCCGTTGATATTGAGCTGAAGCACAGAGTTTTGTTGCATACCGGTGCAGGGGAACACTACAGATACCATTGCCGAGCCATCGGTCATATTGCTTTTGAGCGATTTTGCGGTGACGCGAGTGCCTTGGGAGGTAATTTTTCCGCCTGACACAGAAAGGTTTGAGCCCAAATCGGTGCCTCGGATTACGATGGTGGTCTCTTCGCCGCTATCGTTGATGCCGACAACGCGGAATTTTGTTTCGCTATTCGCGGCTTTTTCACTACCTTTGTCGGGTGAAATCGCGCAGTTGCTGATTGTGGACATGGCTGCCTGCATGGGAGGCACGTCTGTGAGCCCTACGGCCAATGCGAGTACGGGCACAAGTGCGAGTGCTTTGACTTTGCGCCCCGCACCACTTTTTTGTTTGTACATCATGGTGATACGTTTTTTAAGTTTACTATGATTGAGGCTGTTGGTCAAGGACGGGAATCTGGAGCCAACAGCTTTTTTTATTAAAAGTGTCTGATATTCCTGCGGGTTATGGCCGTTTTCTATTACGGCGCTATCTGCCTGATATTCATGCACAAGCATCAGTTCATCGCGCATAAGCCATGCCGCAGGGTTAAACCAGTTGATGATACAAACGGCCTGCGCCACCATCAGGTCAAGGCAATGCATCGCGGCGATATGCTCGCACTCGTGGTTGATGATAACCGTAGAATTTTCCTCGAAATCGCGCTTGCTGATCACCACATATCGCAACCAGCTGAATGGAGCGTACTTTTCATCGTCGGTCACTACCAGCGTATAGCCCAAGCGGCGTATCTTCGTGCCGGTGCGGATTACTTTGCAAAGTCGAATCCAGGTTAGCAGTGTTCTCACGCCCGTAACTATCATTCCGACTAAGAAAATCCACAGCAGAACTGTGCCCCACAAGGGCTCGTGACCGGCTGTGTCGGGCACTATGGCGGTTGCTACGCCGGTCAAAACTTTCGCTTCGCCGCTTGTTCCGAAGTCGGTATTTATCCACGTTGCAATCAAAGGTAGAGCCACAAATGAAATGGGATAGATAGCCAGTAGGACGGCGCGGTTGAAAGCGTGTTGCTTTTCCTTTGCCTGGAAAACACGATAGGCTAAATACAGGCATAGCATGTAAAACCCGGAGCAGATGGAGTATGCGAGAAAAGAACCCATATCACTTACCTTTATTTTCAACGAGGCGCAACAGTTCCTTCAACTCATCGGCAGTGATTTTTTCCTCCGATACCAAGGCCGACACGGCACCGAAATAGCTGCCTCCGAAGTAGTTCTTGATAAAATTACCCAGACTTCTGTTTCGGAAATTCTCCTTGGGCACGGTGGCGAAATAATGGAAGGAGCCGCCAATTTCGTTGTGACTCACAAATCCTTTGGCTTCAAGACGGCGCATCACGGTTGACACCGTGTTGAAGTGAGGGCGAGGCTCGGGATATAGTTCCACGAGTTTGCTTATCAGAATGGGACCGTGTTCCCACAGCAACTGCATCAGTTCCTCTTCTTTAGGGGTGAGCTGTTCTTTGTTCGACTTTTTCATAACTATTTTAGTAGTTGACGAAACAAATGTATGAACTATTTTTGTAGTTGCCAAGATCTGCCACGAATTTTAGGATTCTTTAACTACAAAAGTAGTTTATTGGCTTTTTTCGAGTTGGCGTGATGACGATGGGTCAATATGACAATTTGACAAAATAACAAATTGACAATTTGACAAAACAGCGAAAATGGCCTCTCAGAATTGTTAAGTCAGGATTTTTTAGTAATTTTGTGTACAACTAACCTTAAATCCTTATTCATGAAACATTTCTTTATTTTTGCGGTGGTTTTGCTGGGGGCGTTTGGTGCCTTTGGCAAGAAGCCTATCCATGCTATTTATAGCCTTGAACGGGAATGGAAATCGCCCGCGGATGTTTGCCGTGCCGAGCTGGCTCCTTTTGATTTCATGTATATCATGGCCGGTCCGAGCTGGAAGCCTGAACAGATGGAACTTCCTGTAGATGAGGTGATTAAACTCAATGTTACTGACCATAACTATGAGTACGCATCGGGAATGAAGGCACTCATCGACTCCATTCACGCCAATGGGTCCAAAATTCTCTGCTCTTTCCCCGGCCCGGGTTTTCTGCCGGTGGCAACCGATTCGGCGAAGATGGCCAAGTTTGCGCAAATGGCCGCGGCGTTTATCAAGAAGTACGATTACGACGGCATTGAGGTGGACTGGGAGCATGATGTGCGCGAGGACCTTCATTTAGGCCTGATGCAACAGTTACGCAAGGAGCTCAACAAGCTCGAAACACCCGAGCGGAAGTACTACCTCACCACAGCCCTCAATGACTATCCTACCTATACGCCCGAGATGGCCGCAGAACTTTCGGAAGTTGTGGATTGGGTGAACATTATGTTCTACGATATGGGAGGCGGTATTTGGGGTCAGGTACCGACGCACAATTCGCCTCTGGACCGTATGGACGCATCGTTTGCCAAAAACTGGTGGATGTTCAAGCCTGAGAAGTTGCACGTGGGTATGCCTAACTATGGCTTCTATTATCGCGGCATCAAACCGGGTCAGAACGTTGCCGAGGGTAAGAATCTGAAAGATTATGGTCGTTACTGCATGGCCACCGAGCTTCCTGCGCTGCTCGGAGCGGGTTGGACCGAGGTATGGGATGATCAGGCTCAATGCCCCTACTACGTTTCGCCTGACGGGAACGAGTTCATGACACTCGAATCGCCCCGTTCGCTCACAGCGAAGTATAAGTGGACCCTCGACAAGGACTTCGGTGGCATCTTCTGGTGGGAATTCAACTGCGACCGCGTGGCTAATCCCGACCCGACCAAGCGCCACCTGCTCACCGACACCGTGATTGAACTTCTCAATAACGAAGAATAAAAATGCGTAAGCTACTGCTACTTATAACATTTCTCACAGCCCTCGGCGCGGCTGCTCAGGATTCTCTCAAGGTGATGACCTACAACATCTGGGATGGATTTGAGCACCGCCCCGACAGGCGTGCCAAGTTCGTGGAGTTCATCAACGATGTAAAACCCGACATTCTGATGCTCGACGAACTGGTAGAACTCACAGCCGACTCGCTGGCCCTTTTAGGACAGGACTGCGGCTACCCCTACTCTGCCATTCTCAAGGAGGAATGGTACCCGGTGGGCGTACTGTCCAAGACCCCGGTAGAAGTGATTTCGCGTACCTGGACACCGACAGAATGGTTTTTCGAGCACAAACGCGGTCTGTGGCACGGGGTGCTCCATGTTCGCACTGCCGACCTTGACCTGCTGGTGACACATCTGAGTCCGTTCGACCGTCAGTTCCGTGTTAACGAAGCCGCATACATCTGCAATTATGCTGATTCTCTGGGGCTTACCGACTACATCGTGGCAGGCGATCTTAACTCCCACTCCCCCTATGATGCCGTCCGACTGGATGGCATGAAGGCGTGGCAGGAGGGTATTCGCAAGGGCGATGCGAAGCGTCCGCAGTGGAGCAACCTCACCCCCGACGGCCACTACGACCTGGACACGCAAACCTACTTCCTGACCCACGGCTTGGCCGACCCGGTGCCGCTGTTCATCACCGATCCTGCCGCGCGTATCACTGCCCCCTCATTCTACTCCCGCAACAAAGAACCGGGCGACCCGTACCTGCAGGAACGGCAAATGCGCATCGACTACATCCTCCTGTCGCCCTCGCTGATGCGACGATGTACCGATGCACAAATCTTCCCCGTGGAGGGCGTATCGGACCATTACCCCGTGATGGTGACCCTCACAAAGTAAACAACTAGAATCCAATATCTTACTTGCGCAAAGACCTCTTTGCGCAAAATTTTTTCGGGCCATTTTGCCGGTCAGCGCAAAATTTTTACGAGTCAAATTGCCGGTCAGCGCAAAATTGACGATTTGAGCTATAAATTTCTTTACTTAACCTTCGCAGGTTTATGCATAGCATTTGCGGTCGTTCCGGCTTACGGCCTCAGGTGGAGGCATTTGCATTTTTGGGGATTTTTTGTTATCTTTGCAGATTAAAGGCTTAGAGTCTGCATTAAGAATGAATCTCAAGGATAAACTTACAAATAAATATTTTCAGAAGGTAGGCGCATGTGCCGACGAGCTTGGCCGTGAATGCTATGTTGTCGGGGGCTATGTGCGCGACCTTATTATCGGTCGGCCGTCGAAAGACATTGATTTTGTGACGGTTGGCTCGGGCATAGAGCTTGCCGAGCGCATTGCCGCCGCTATGGGCAAGGGCACACATCTGAGCGTTTTTACCAATTTCGGCACGGCACAAATCAAACGCGGCAATGTGGAGCTGGAGTTTGTGGGTGCCCGCAAGGAGTCGTATCAACGAAATTCCCGTAATCCCATCGTGGAGGACGGAACGCTCGACGATGATTTGGCACGTCGTGATTTCACCATCAATAATTTGGCAATCAGTGTAAATTCGGCCAACTTCGGTGAGGTTATCGACCGCTACGGAGGTCTGGAGGACATTGAGCGCCGTATCATCCGCACACCGCTGGACCCCGACATCACCTTCAGCGACGACCCCCTGCGCATGATGCGTGCTATCCGCTTTGCCACGCAGTTGCAGTTCGACATTCTGCCTGAAACTTTCGAGGCGATAGTCCGGAATGCCGAGCGTATCCGTATCATCACCGCGGAGCGCATCAAGGATGAGCTCTTCAAGATTATGGCCTCGCCCAAGCCGTCGATCGGCTGGGAACTGCTGTCCAAATCCGGTTTGCTTCAGATAATTCTGCCGGAGCTTGAGCGCATGCGCGGCATCGATGTAGTGAACGGCCGTGCGCACAAGGATAATTTCAAGCACACCATGCAAGTGCTTGACAGTGTGGCCGAGAAATCGGATAATATCTGGCTCCGCTGGAGCGCCTTGTTCCACGATATCGGCAAACCCAACACCAAGCACTACGACCCCGAGCGCGGCTGGACCTTTCACCAGCATAATTTCGTAGGTGCCAAGATGGTGAAAAACATCTTCCGCCGCATGAAATTCCCCCTCGGCGCCGAGCAGAAGTATGTGTCCAAGATGGTTGAGCTGCATATGCGCCCGATAGCGCTGGTAGAGGATGAGGTGACCGACAGTGCCGTGCGTCGCTTGATCCACTATGCCGAGGAGGACCTGGACGACCTGATGATTCTTGCGCGTGCCGACATCACCAGCAAGGACGAGGCTCGCAAGGCCCGTTATCTTGCGAATTTCGACTTGGTGGAAGAGAAATTCCGCACCACCAATGCCAAGGACTTCGAGCGCAACCGCAAAAATCCGGTAGACGGAACTGAAATTATGGCACTTTTCGGCCTCCCCCAATCGCCTGAAGTGGGATATTTCACCAAGAATCTCAAGCAAGCCATCAAGGATTGCGAAATCGAGGATACGCGCGAAGACGCTTTCCGTTACCTCCTCAAATTAGCCGAAGAAAAGGGCATCAAGCCCCTTTACGACCCCTTTGAGAAAGAAGAAAACAACAAAGAATAATGTACTACGTAAGTAAACGCATCGAAATATCGGCGGCTCACCGCCTTGAGCTGGACTACCCCAGCAAGTGCACCACTTTGCACGGGCATAACTGGATCATCACCGTTCATTGCAAGGCCAAGGAGCTGAATGCCAACGGAATGATAACAGATTTCACCAACATCAAGTCGCTTCTGACCGAGCATCTTGACCACAAATGCCTCAACGATGTTCTGCACGTAAATCCCACCGCCGAGAATATAGCGCGCTGGATTTGCGATGCCGTTGAGAATTGCTATCGTGTTGATGTTCAGGAAAGTGAGGGCAATACAGCAAGCTATGAGCGGGACTGAAAAGAAATATCGTGTCAACGAAATCTTCTACTCGCTTCAGGGAGAAGGCTTCTGGACGGGCACCCCGAGCGTATTCGTACGTTTTTCGGGATGCAACCTTGCTTGCAGCTTCTGCGACACCGACTTCTGCGCTTCCACAGCGATGACCGCGGCGGAGATAGTAGCCGAGGCCACGCGTGTGGTCAACGAAGCATCCGGTTGCCATGGGGGTCACCTTGTGCTCACCGGAGGCGAGCCGCTTCTTCAGGTGGACGATGAGCTGCTGATGGCTCTGAAGGAGGCCGATTTCTTCCTTCAGGTAGAGACCAACGGCACTGTGCCGGCTCCCGAACTTATCGACTGGGTGACCTGCTCGCCCAAAACCGCCCCCTTAAAGATTGAGGCGGCCGATGAGGTGAAGATAGTGTATCAGAATCAGGATGTGGAAGCCATAGCCGATCAGTTCGAGACCACTATTCTTTATCTGCAGCCCTGCTCGGGCGAGAATATCCCCGAAACCGTGGCCTATATTCTGGCGCATCCGCATTGGAGGCTCTCGCTGCAGACTCACAAACTGATAAACATCCGGTAGGCAGGTGAAAAATCTTCGGAAGTTATTCATACTTGTACTGTTAATGGTCGCTTTTGGTGTTAATGCCCAAAGCGATACAACCATCTACGTTGTGAACATCTACCCCGGCTCCGCCATATACGAGCTGGAGGGCCATTCCGGTATTATAGTTGACAAGGGCGACGGAAGGCCGATTGCCTACAACTTCGGGGTGTTCGATTTCGATGCGCCGAACTTCGTGTACCGGTTTGTGAAAGGAGAGACCGACTATATGGCCGTAGCCTACCCTGCAGAGGCCTTTCTATACCCCTATCAGCGGGCGGGTCGGCGCATAGTAGCTCACGAGCTTAATCTCGACGGTTCACAGAAACGCTCGCTCATCGAGGCGCTCAACCGCCATATTCTTCCTCAAAATCGAACCTATCGTTATAATTATGTGTTGGATAACTGCGCTACCCGCCCCTTGCGTATGGTTGAGGAGGCCTTGGGCGACACCATCCTTTTCGCCACCTCTCCCACGGGCTACCGCAGCAGTTTCCGCAACGTGATGCGCCACTACCATGCCCACTATCCGTGGTACCAGTTCGGCATCGATATCGCTTTGGGCAGCGGCATAGACCGCCCCTTGAGCGGGCGCGAGGTGTCGTTTGCTCCCGTGGAGCTTGCCGGGATGCTTGACAGCGCCACCGTCGGGGGTGCGCCGCTGGCCAAGGGTGCGCAGGTGTGGCTTGATGTGCCGGGCGATGCGGCGGTAGAAGGCCCCACGCCATGGCCTTTGCGCCCTATCACGGTGTGCTGGGCGGTGTTTGCTCTGGCGGCGTTGCTCACTTTTGCCGACCTGCGGCGCGGACGCCCTTCGCGGTGGTTCGACAGTCTTTACTTCGGAATCATCGGCCTGACCGGATGCCTTTCGGCATTCCTCATATTCATATCGGTGCACGAAGCCACCTCTCCCAACTACCTTTTTGCGTGGTTGAATCCTTTTGCACTGTTTCCTGCCGTGGCTGTGTGGATAAAATCAGCAAAAAAAGCGGTGGTTTGGTATCAAATTATTAACTTTGCAGTGCTTATTGCACTTGTTGGCCTCTGGCCTCTGCTCCCTCAGAGCGCCAATCCGGCATTTTTGCCTCTGGTGCTTGCCGAACTTCTCCGTTCGGGATTATATATAACCCTATCCAACAGAACCTTAGCCCCTGAAAAAGGAAATAAACGATAACAAACATAAATGAAGAAACCCGTTCTACCCTTCCCTCGCATCATGGTTGCCTTAGTGGCCTCGCTGGCTGCTATGGGGCTATCGGCGTCCGAGCCCGAACGCGCCCGGCTGCTTGTGGGAATCGTGGTGGACGGATTGGAGAGCGACTATCTTGAGCTACTGCGCGACCGATTCGGCGAAGGGGGCTTCCGACGCCTTGAGCGCGAGGGCTTGACCATAGCCAATGCCGACTACGGCATGCCCATGGATGCCGCGTCAGCCACCGCCATTTTGGTCACCGGCTCATCGCCCTCATTATCAGGCGTTTCCTCAGCCGAACGCTACGACCGCGAGACACTCCGGCCTGTGAGCGTTTACGCCGATGCGTCCGTACTGGGCAACTTCACCACCACGCCCTACTCACCGGCGGCTCTGCGCCTGTCGACCCTGAGCGACGAGGCTCGCATTGCCGACGGAGGCACGAATCTGGTGTACGCGGTCGGCATCGACCCCGCTCAGGTGATAGCTCTTGGCGGACACGCCGCCAATGCCTCCATCTGGCTTGATGACAAGAGCGGCAACTGGGCTTCATCCACCTACTTCGGCGAGCTCCCCAATGTTGTTTCGCTGCGTAACCGCACCAATCCGCTGAGCCTGCGGATGGACACCATGAGCTGGACGCCCACTTTGGCTCCGGCCGACTTCCCTGCCCTGCCCGACTACCTCCGCAGCTACCCCTTCCGCTACGTATTCCCCAAGGCCAACCCCAAGCGCCTTGATATGTTCAAGGCCTCGCCTATTGCCAACCGCGAGGTAAACGAACTGGCCCTTGAACTGCTGTCGTCGCTGAAAATGGGCGAACACGACGGGGTGACGGATGTGCTCAACATAGCATATTCATTGGAGCCCTACACCTTCGGGAAGAATCCCGACACCCGTATGGAGCTGATGGACAGCTACATAAAGCTGGATCGCAACCTTGAGCAGCTCTTCAACAGCATCGACAGTCGCGTAGGNCTCGGCAACACGGTGGTCTACCTTGCCGCCACACCGCCGACCGGNCGCAGCAANCGCGACGACGAGCGGTGGAACATCCCCTACGGCGAATTCTCCACCCGCAGGGCAGTATCATTGCTAAATGTTTATCTCATTGCGCGTTATGGCAACGGNGACTATATCAGCGCCTACCATAACCGCCAGTTTTTCCTCAACCGTGAGCTCCTGAGCAGCCTCAATCTCGACATCGAGGCAGTGAGCGCCGATGCCGCAGCGTTCCTCGCCCGCATGACGGGTGTGGACCGCGCCTATACCCTNACGCAGATAGTTGCGGGTCANGCNGGCGAACACTCCGANGTGCTGCGCCGCAACACGTTCATACCNCATTCCGGCGANATTANAGTAGAGATAGCTCCGGGCTTTGAAATCATCGATGACTATAACGCCACCACAGCAACGGATGCTCCGCGNGTGGTAGAGCGCGCTGTAGCCGCCACNGCTCCNGTGCTGATTATGGCCCCCGGNGTGGTACCGGCCGAAATCGGTACTCCGGTNGATGCCCGCGTAGTGGCTCCGACGGTGGCCCGAATCCTTCGTATCCGATCGCCCAANGGGGCGGCTCTTCCGCCTCTTNCGCTTCCGCGNAAGTAGCNGGNAANCAANGGNTTACNANAGGATTTATTCACGATAAAAATAAAAAAACAACATAAATGAGCATAACAAGCATATTGAAGAAAATCTTCGGAGACAAGTCGTCGCGCGACCTGAAGGCCATCCGTCCGATATTGGCCAAAATCAAGGAGCGTATCCCCGAAGTAGAAAAGATGAGCAACGATGANCTGCGCGCCCAGATCAGCAACGTACGCGCCGACATCGCCGCCGCCATCTCCGAGGATCAGTCGCAAATCGACAGCCTGCGCGCCGAAGTGGAAACCCTCCCCTTCGATGAGCGCCAGCCCCTGTGGAATAAAATCGACAGCCACGAGAAGAAGATTCTCGACATCATAGAGGANAAGCTGAACGAGCANCTGCCNATAGTTTTCGCCACCCTGCGTGAAACCGCCGGGCGCTTCGCCGCCTCCGAAACCATTGAGGTTACGGCCACTGANTTCGACCGCAACCTTGCNGGCCAAGGGCGTGAATTTGTCACCATCGAAGGCGATAAGGCTATCTGGAAGAACCATTGGATGGCCGGTGGCAACGAGCTCAAATGGGATATGAAGCACTACGATGTGCAGCTTATCGGCGGTATCGTGCTCCATCAGGGTAAAATTGCCGAGATGGCTACCGGTGAAGGTAAGACCCTCGTGGCTACCCTGCCGGTGTTCCTGCGNTCGCTCTCCGGNAAAGGCGTGCANGTGGTGACTGTGAACGACTATCTTGCNAAGCGCGACTCCGAGTGGATGGGGCCTCTGTATATGTTCCACGGNGCAAGCGTGGACTGCATCGACAAACATGAGCCTAACACCCCCCAACGTCGTGCCGCTTATGAATGCGACATCACCTACGGCACCAACAACGAGTTCGGCTTCGACTATCTGCGCGACAATATGGCCATGGCTCCGGACGACCTTGTGCAGCGCAAGCATTACTATGCCATTGTGGATGAGGTTGACTCGGTGCTTATCGATGATGCCCGTACACCTCTTATTATATCCGGACCTGTGCCCCGCGGCGAGGAGCAGCTCTTCGACCAGTTCAAGGGCAATGTTGAGAAGGTGGTACGCGCCCAGCGCGAGCTCATCAACACTATCCTCTCGCAGGCCAAGACCAAACTTGCTTCCGACAATAAGGACGACCGCAAGGAGGGCGCTCTGTTGCTGTTCCGTGCTTACAAGGGTCTGCCCAAGTACGGCCCCCTGATCAAATTCCTCAGCCAGGAGGGTATGAAGAACATCCTCCTCGAAACCGAGGCTCATTATCTTCAGGATAATGCGCGCGAGATGCCCGAGGCCACCGACCCTCTTTACTTCGTAATCGACGAAAAGAACCGCAGCGTAGAGCTNACCGACAAGGGATTGGACGCGCTCACGGGCCATGCTCAGGACCCTCAGTTCTTCGTGCTTCCGGACATCGCCGCCCAGCTCTCCGAACTGGAGCANATCGCCGANCCGGCTCAGCGNCAGGAGAAGAAGGACGAGCTGATGGCCAACTACGCCATCAAGAGCGAGCGCGTACACACTGTGACTCAGCTGCTTAAGGCNTACACTCTGTTCGATAAGGACATTGAATACGTTATCGACGATAACAAAATCAAGATTGTAGACGAGCAGACGGGCCGTATCATGGAAGGGCGCCGCTACAGCGATGGTCTCCACCAGGCAATCGAGGCCAAGGAAGGCGTGAAAGTAGAGGCCGCCACACAGACCTTCGCCACCATCACCCTGCAGAACTACTTCCGTATGTACCACAAGCTGGCCGGTATGACCGGTACGGCCGAAACCGAAGCGGGCGAGTTCTGGGACATCTACAAACTGGATGTGGTGACTATCCCCACCAACCGCCCCATCGCGCGCCACGACCTCAACGACCGTGTGTACCGCACCAAGAAGGCTAAGTACAAGGCAGTTATCGCCGAAATTGAACGACTTCGNGCCGANGGACGTCCTGTGCTGGTGGGTACAACGTCGGTAGAAATCTCCGAGCTGCTGAAGAAGATGCTCGATATGCGCCACATCGAATCGCAGGTGCTCAACGCCAAGCTGCACCAGAAAGAAGCGGAGGTTGTTGCGCAGGCCGGTCGNAAGGGTATTGTAACCATCGCCACCAACATGGCCGGTCGTGGTACGGACATCAAGCTTACCAACGAGGTTAAGGAGGCCGGCGGTCTTGCCATCATCGGTACCGAGCGCCACGAGTCGCGCCGTGTGGACCGCCAGCTGCGCGGACGTTCAGGCCGTCAGGGCGACCCGGGTTCTTCGGTATTCTTCGTTTCNTTCGAGGACCANCTNATGCGTCTGTTCGCCACCGACAGCGTGGTGAAGATGCTCGACCGTCTGGGCCTGAAGGAGGACGAAATGATTGAGCACAGCATGGTGAACAACGCCATCGAGAAGGCTCAGAAGCGTGTTGAAGAGAACAACTTCGGCATCCGTAAGCGCCTGCTGGAGTTCGACGACGTGATGAACAAGCAGCGTACCTATATCTACGACCGTCGCCGTCATGCCGTTCTGGGCGAACGTATCGGCGTGGATATCATCAATATGCTCTACGACACCGTGGAGAACCTCATTCTCACCCACGACAGTCCTGCCGACTACACCGACCTCTGCACCGAAATCTTCCGCATCCTTGCCATCGAAGCNCCTTTCAGCGAAGCAGAATATGCCTCCATGGACAAGGAAGAGCGCATCGANAAGCTCCANGCCGCCGCNGTTGCCGGCCTTGACCGCAAGAGCGACAATATCCGTGCCGTGGCTATGCCGGTGCTGATTCAGATGGCACAAAACACTGACTACAACGGGCTTGTGATGGTTCCCATCACCGACGGACGCCGTGTGTTCAACCTCCGCGTGGATCTGCATCAGACCATCGAGCAGGAAGGNCGTAATATCATCAAGGAATGGCATAAGGCCCTGATGCTTGTCACCATCGACGAACTTTGGAAGGAACACCTCCGCGANCTTGACCAGCTNCGCCAGAGCGTTCAGAATGCAGCCTACGAACAGAAGGATCCTCTTGTAATCTATAAGGTTGAATCGTTCCACCTGTTCGAGAATATGCTCAACAACCTCAACAACAAGGCAGTAGCGGCCCTCATGCGCGGTCAGATTTTCATCCGCCAGTCCGCGCCTCGTCAGGAGGGTCAGGAGCAGACTCAGAACGAGCGTCCTCAGCCCGAACTGAAGGAGACAAAGGAGGAAATGCGCGTACGCCAGAATTANCGCGAAAGCAAAGCCGAGCTTCCNGGAGAGGCGGAAACACGNCAGGCAGCTTCCGCNCCTCAGGGCGAAAAGCAGCGCCCCATGCCCGCAAAAGCAGCACCGAAAATCGGTCGAAATGACCCCTGCCCTTGCGGCTCNGGCAAGAAATACAAGAATTGCCACGGCAAAGGCCTCTGANAACCNANNANAAAGGGATGCTCGGCATCCCTTTTTTTATCCCCTGCGCTCAAATATGCAACCCCGCCCGGGCTCGAACCGGGCGGGGTTAACTATCGAAGAATGTATGTCAACTAAAAGTGATATTCCACNCCCAAAATCACCGGACTGACATTATCTGTTTCATTAACNACGATCTTTTGATTGTAGGACAGTCGGAAAACATACTTTTTCCACTGATATTTGAAGCCTCCCATACAGGAAAACGACCAATGTCGACAATACTCATAATATTTTCCAACCATATATTCCACGTTAGGAGCTACATAGAACCATAATTGCCTGTAAAGCCTGAAGCTCAGATTTAACCGAAACGCAGCTTGAAAATTTTCAGATACAGAGTAATCGTGTCCTTTCGAAGCTGCTGTAATATAGGCTGGAATGTCCGTATGCGTCGGATTATCACCGAGATACGCATTGGCATCCGCCATAAGTAAACTTCCAACCATTAATTCAGGGGCGAGCGAAACGCCATCGCAAGTCATCGAATAGCCCATAAAGGCACCTACACTCCATTTCACATCTTTCCTGCCATTAAGTCCCAATCCGGTCTCGCCGCCGAAATAAGGACTTCCGGCAAAGACGACAAGCCCCACAAGGCTCACTACAAATAACAATAAGATTCTTTTCATACCTGTGCGTATTTTATAGTTTCCGGTTCATAAAAAGCAGATTCGAAGGCTGCTGTATGGCCGGTTAAATTTTCATGGTNAAGAGNTTGGTATTAANTTTNATTTANNNGNGTNCGCAAATNNAATACATNATTTTTAAANATCAAAATANATTTTNNCTTTTTTTAACNATCNNCCNATTTNNGAAGNNTTCT
>JAAVGX010000045.1:38427-46255 GCA_014800065.1 Bacteroidales bacterium
ANCGANNGNAACAAATCNAATTCAACATCCNTTAACATTCTTTAAATAATTATTTGAGGGTTTTCCCCCTCCTTTTNGTATCTTTGCAACACAAGAAATTTTGATACAAAAATTTCATTGGTGTTAACGTTTTGTTAGACTCACAATATACTTGAATTTTGGTTATGAGGGAGGTGCGTTACTGGGAAGTAGCGCACTTTCATTTTGAAGAAATTGTTACAATGTGGACGATATGTAACATNTTTGTAACANTTTTGTAACACNNATTNTNCNNTTANANTNNTGATTTNCAANGCNTTGCGANTTTCGGANGAATTTTTCTATAANTTTTTAGTTTGTTTTGATTNCGGNGAGANNTGTATTTTGATGAAGAGTGTTTATATTTGCAATGCGAAATCANAAACANAACTTTCAACCCTTAAAAACTCTCTCCGATATGTCAAGCGCAAAATTCCAAACGAATCTGATGAACCTGCAGAATAATCTGCTGAACTTCGCGTATATGCTCACCAGTAACCGCGAAGATGCCTACGAATTGTTGCAGGATACGACCTTGAAGGCGTTGGATAATGAAGAAAAGTATTCATCCAACACCAACATGAAAGGTTGGCTGTTCACAATTATGCGCAATCTGTTCATCAACAAATATCGCAGTGGCAAAGCAGCGACCGCAGTAGTTGACGATACCGAAGAAATCTACCTTCTCAATATAAGTACGAGTGCATCGGTAGAGGCNCCGGANGATACTTATAGCGTAGATTCTATCACAGCNGCNATCCGCGGNTTGTCGGATGAGTTCCGCGTTCCCTATTCGATGCATGTAGCNGGCTACCACGAACAGGAAATCGCCGANCATCTGAATGTATCGGTGTCGGTGGTTCGGACGCGAATCAAGTTTGCCCAGAAGCAAATTTCNNTNATGCCNNGATAAAGCGCTGATTTANAGNATACAAGGACGTGCCGATGGCACGTCCTTGCGTTGTTTTGTGGGGAGCGCTCGGAACGCGCATCCCTTCTTGCGATTAGATTTTGAGTTTGATGTGGGCACGAGACAGCAGGCCGGTGATTTGTACGATAACGAGTGCAAAAACGGCGGCTCGAATCAGGCCGATGTATCCGGCGTTGAATATGGCCGGATAGTGGAGGCTGAATAGGCCCATCACGGCATACCATACATAGGGGATAATGTAGCAGGTGAGGGTTGCTGTTCCGGCGGGGCGAATCAGCGTGAACCAGTTTGCGTGGCCTCGCATATCGCAAAGCCAGAANAGGAAACCGGCTGCGGGNAAGAACATTGCCAGGCAGTAGAANGCCCAGGTGGGGGTAGCCTGAATTTTGGATATAATCCAATGTTGGTGGCAAATTATTGCAGCGGCCAGCATTACGATTCCGGCCACACAGAGCACGGAGAGCAGTCGCTCGGGGCGGTTGCGGAGTCGTTGCAGGGTGAGGATGGTGAGCACTCCNGAGAATCCGAGGGCGTGGAGGGTTATGTCGCCGGGAATGAANGTCAGGAACACCACGCGTGTGGCATATTCATAGGGTATAATCTGCGATTTACCGCCGAGCATNAGCAGCATCAGCACCACCCACGCAATTACGTTGGCCATGTANTTGCCACGGGTAAAGAGNTATATAACGGCGCACACAGCGTAGGTGAATCCGATCAGTCCAAGGATTCCCCACCAACCCGTTTCGAACGGCTGTCCGCATATATCCTTATAGAGCACCATCCAAGCCAGCAGAAGCACGCCGACAGTTTTGGCNCCCACTATGAGCCAATGTTTCAAGCCTGTGCATTTGGGGTAAACCGCCCAGATGAGGAAGAAGCCGAGTACCATCAGGAGCATGAAACCGGAGTAGGACAGAACACCTACGGAGCTGACATTGAGGGTGAACAGCCCCATCACAATCAGGGCAAGCGTACGCCAAAACATATGAGCGATAACCTGCAGNGTCGAGTCGCCCTTNCGATAACGGGCNTCCATNCCGAGCACCACCGACATACCCATACAGAAAATGAATGCGGGGAACACAACGTCGGAGAATCCCATCATATCCTCGGTGGCCTTGGCATGGTTAAGCCAGTAGGGGATGTCCGGCATTCCGGCAAAATCGTTTACAAAAAGCATAAGGGTCATAGTGATAGCGCGGAGCACATCCACCGCCGCTACACGATGNGATAATTGATTCATGGCTGATTGGTCTTTAATGATNTTGCAAAGTTAGTGATTTTATTCCTATGTGCCAAATATACTTGGTAACGAACTAATGGGCAACAACCAACGTTATNCNAATACACAAAACTAATATAAACACTACNAACTATGCTCAAAACAGATTATAAATTCGGAGAAGTGCANGTGCTTGCCTCTCAGGTGGAAGCCGGAAGNGACAAGGTNCATTTTCAGCATATTTTCAACAACGANAANGGCGGNGTNGCACTNTTAGCCTTCAAGGCCGGTCAGAAGCTGGACACCCACACAGCCGATGCCGAGGTAATGGTCAACGTGCTGGAAGGAGAAATTGAGTTNACCATGATTGATAAAGTTCACTACATCAAAGGCGGCGAATTTCTGCTGATGGGTGCCGGCGTACCCCACAGCGTAGAAGCCAAAACCGACGCCAAGGTAATGCTNGTAAAAGTAAANCCCTAAAGAATCAAAGCCAACCACCAAACATTCCCCCCATCAAAAAGAAACCTCCAAAACCAAAATCCGCCGTAGCCCAAGAGGTTACAGCGGATATTNTTTTNTTGTGGTGGAGNATAGCAACCTCTAACCACTTGTATAAACAAATGGATAATAATTATTACCGTTAGATAGAGACAGTGAGAGGTGCCACCACGGCTCTTTCATTTAAACTAAAAAAAGCCGTATGCCAGAATGAGTTGCTTTCTTGCCTTGGAAATTTTTTCTATAAGCGTAACGGCTATTTTGTATATTGTAGGGCGGATTTCAGGTTGTTTNATCCGGGAAATTAGGTCAATAATTTTTCTACTTCTGATTTGAGAAGTGGGATGTGATTGATAACTATGGACCAAATCAAATCTTCCCTCAAACTATCATAACCGTGTATGAGATAATTTCGAGTATTGACTATTTTACGAGCTGAGGTAATTGGAATTTCAGGATATATTTTCAATATGCGATTCATTGCTTCACCTATGATGGCAATTTCCCATTGGATTGCGCTTCTAAAGCAGATATCTTCACAGAAAACTTTGAATTCCCTTGGTCGAGAAGAGCAAAACAATTCAATATTAGAAATGGATTTAGAAATATCAATTAATGATTTCTGTACCTGTTCATCCATATATCAGTTGCTTTGTTTTATCAAGTTCTGTTTTAAAATAGGGATTTTTCACGGCAGTTTCGTCCACGAGGTCAACTTTCCTACCAAGCAACAGTTGCAATTCTTCAATGAAATCAAAGAAAGTGAGAAATAAATCCTGTATTTGGTCATAATGAAAAACGACTGAGAAATCCACGTCGCTGTTGTCGTTGAATCGGGGGGTNAGGATTGANCCGAAGACCCATAGCTTTGCGACTTTGTACTTTTTGCACAAAGCTATGATTTTGTCCATATTGACTTCGATGAGGTTCATTGTGCANAAATAGGAATTTTTCGGAATAAAACAAAAGCGAATTCGGTTTTAATCCAAATTCGCTTGGTGGAGTATAGCGGACTCGAACCGCTCACCTCGACACTGCCAGTGTCGCGCTCTAGCCAGATGAGCTAATACCCCTTGATGGTGCAAAATTAATGCCTTTTCGGATTATTTCCAAATTTATAGTGTAGATTAACATTCATTTTGGTTTTTATACTTATTTTATTGTTATACTTTGGGTATTTATGACTATTTTTGTGGCAAATTGGAAAAATCTGTAAATCAACTAATATGAACTTCTTCAATCTGAAAAATTTACTTTTCTGCGCCCTGGTAGCTCTGACGGCTTGCACTGCGTCGGCTTCCAAGGAGAATGCAGCGGAAAATGCTGAGGCAAAGGAGGTTGTGGTTGGGGCTGCCCGCACCGAGGCCTACCTCGACTCGCTTCGTGGTAAGCGCGTGGCTCTGTTCTCAAACCACACCGGTATGGTGGGCGACAAGCACACGCTCGACATCCTTCTTGAGAATGGTATTAATGTGGTTACGCTTTTTTCTCCCGAACATGGTTTCCGCGGCACTGCCGATGCGGGCGAGCATGTTAGTTCAAGCGTGGACCCTGTGACCGGTATTCCTATTGCTTCGCTCTACGGCGATGGCAAGAAGCCTGCTGAGGTGATTGCCGATGTGGATGTGGTTGTTTCTGATATTCAGGACGTTGGCCTCCGCTATTACACTTACTACTGCACGATGCTGCGCTTGATGAACGAAGCTGCGGCTCTGGGCAAGGAATTCGTTGTGCTGGACCGTCCCAATCCCAACGGTATGTATGTGGACGGCCCGATTCTGGATATGAAATATCAGTCGGGTGTAGGCCGCCTGCCTATGCCTATTGTTCATGGTCTTACTCTTGGCGAAATGGCTCAGATGATTGTTGGTGAAAAGTGGCTCAAGGATAGTCTTGACCTGAATCTGATGGTGGTGCCTTGCGAGAATTACACTCACCAGACCCGCTATGAGCTTCCCATTGCTCCTTCGCCCAATCTCCGCACGATGAAGGCTATATACCTCTACCCTGCCACCTGCTACTTCGAGGCGACTCCCGTGAGCTTGGGTCGTGGTACCGATTTCCCCTTCCTGGCCTACGGTCACCCCGACATGAAGAACCGCACTTTCGAGTTTACTCCCCGCAGTGTGCCCGGCGCCAAGAATCCTCCGCTGCTGGATCAGCATTGCTATGGTGTCGACCTCCGCGATATTACCGAGGAAGAAGCTATCGCTCAGGGTGTTAGCCTGGCTTATGTGATTGATGCTTACAACGACCTTGGCATGGGCGATAAATTCTTCACCAGTTTCTTTGAAAAACTCGTTGGCCGCGGCGATATCCGCAAGATGATTGAGGACGGCATGAGTGCCGAGGAAATCAAGGCCACCTGGGCCGGTGATGTTGAGAAGTTCAAGGAGCAGCGTCGTCCCTATCTGCTTTACGCTGAATAACTTAGAGTGTGTTTACTTTTAAACCAAATTAATAAAAGAAGAGTGTGTATTATAATTTTTGATTCCACCACAAAGAATCTTTTGGGCGCTTCTTTCAAATTTTCATCAGTAGCAATCCCGCATTGCTCCTTCTTCGATTTTGAAAAATCACTCCAAAATCTCTCTTTGTGCTGAATCGTTTAAAAGTTAACACACTCTTAGAGGAGATACTGTTATGTCAATGCCTATCATTGTCATCATCACCATCGTTGCCTACTTTGTGCTGCTGATGGCTCTGTCGTACTTCGCCTCGCGAGGCTCGGACAATTCCACCTTCTTCACCGGCGGACGCCAGACCCACTGGGCGTGGGTGGCGTTCGCCATGATGGGAGCATCTATTTCGGGCGTTACCTTTATTTCGGTGCCGGGTATGGTTATCGGTAAGGGATATGCTTACCTGCAGATGGTGCTGGGATTCATCGTAGGATATGCCTTGATTGGATTCGTGCTCGTTCCTTTGTTCTACAAGAAGAACCTGATTTCCATCTACGGCTACCTCGAAGAGCGTTTCGGGCGCTCCACCTACCGCACCGGAGCATGGTTCTTCTTCGTGAGCAAGATGCTCGGGGCAGCGGTGCGCTTCTTTGTGGTGTGTGCCGTGCTTCAGATGCTTGTTTTTTCTCCGCTGCACATTCCCTTTATATTTAATGTGATAGTGACCATCGCTCTGATTTGGCTCTACACCGTGCAGGGAGGTGTGAAAACACTCATCTGGACCGATACCCTCAAGAGCTTCTGCCTCATTATGTCGGTGGTGCTCTGTATTTACTTCGTAGCCACCAACTTAGGATTCTCCTTCGGTGAACTCACGGATAAAATCAGCAAGCACTCCACTTCACGGATGTTCTTCTTCGACAATCCCAAGGAAGGAACTTACTTCTGGAAGCAGTTCATAGCCGGTGTGTTCATGGCCATCGCCACTAACGGTCTTGACCAGGACATGATGCAGCGCAACCTCGCTTGCAAGGATGCCAAGAGCAGCCGTAAGAATATGATTGTCAGCGGTGTTACTCAATTCTTCATCATTGCGCTATTCCTTATGCTCGGCACACTGCTTGTGATTTTCGTTGATGCAAAAGGAATTGCCTATCCCGAAAAAACCGATGAACTGTTCAGCACCGTTGCCACCCACCCTGACATCCCCGTGATAGTGGGCATTCTGTTCGTGCTCGGTTTGATTTCGGCCGCCTACTCTGCTGCCGGCTCCGCCCTGACTTCCCTCACCACTTCATTTGTGGTCGACATCATGGGTGCGCACAAGAAGAAAACCGACACCGAGCTCACCCGCACCCGCAAGTGGGTACATGTGGTGATGAGTGCCATCATGGGCGGCGTTATCATCCTGTTCTACTACCTCTCCGACCAGGATGCAATCTCCGCAGTGTACACTCTGGCCTCCTACACCTACGGCCCGATTCTGGGTCTGTTCGTGTACGGTATGTTCTGGAAGAAACCCGTTCACGACCGTTGGGTGCCCGTTGTATGCATCGCAGCTCCGGCTCTGAGCTGGTGCCTCCAGAAGGGCCTCATGGCATGGTTCGGCTACGAAACCAGCTTCGAACTCCTGTTGATGAACGCCCTCTTCACCGTAATCGGCCTCCGACTCCTTTCCATCGGTCACAAACCCGGTGAGGTAGAAAATGCCGATGAATTAAAAACAGTTTAATAAAGTCCCTTCCTTGTCCTACAACTTGCTCAATCGCTACATATGGCTGGTGGATACAATCCGCCGCTTTGGCCGAATCACGCTGGCGCAGATCAACCGTCAGTGGGAAGCAAGCGAGTTTTACCAGGGACAACCGCTTCCCCGGCGCTCCTTCGCAAACTATCGCGAGGGAGCGCAGGAACTTTTCAAAATAACAATAGCCTGCGACCCCCGTACCTACGAATACTACATCGAGGATGGGGGTACACAACATGCCGGAGGGGTCACTTCATGGCTACTCAACTCCGCCTACACTAACGACCTGCTCAGCCATAGCCACGACTTGGCCGACCGAATTTTTGTGGAAAATGTACCCTCTGCGCGGGAACACCTCGGACCGGTCATCAACGCCATGAGGGCCTACAACCCAATCAAGTTCGATTATCATGCTTATTGGCGTGTGAATCCTAACCGGGGAGTGGTTCTGCAACCCTACTTCCTGAAAATTTTCCGCCAGCGGTGGTATTTGACCGGACGCAATACAGCGGATAATAAGATCAAGACCTATGCGCTCGACCGTATGGAGGATGTAGTGGTGGGAAGTGAGTGTTTTGAGCCTGATCCTGCTTTCGATGCCGATGAATATGTCAGCGGCAGTTTCGGTATAGTGTTTTCGCAGGGCGATGTGAAAGAGGTGGCTCTGCGCACCGATTCACGTCAGGCCAAGTATCTTCGTGCGCTTCCTCTGCATCATTCACAACGTGAGGCTATTCACGATAATTACTCGGTGTTCTACTATCGGTTGCGTCTTACGCCCGACCTGGTGCAGGAGCTGCTTTCGATGGGTTCGGCCGTGACAGTGGTATCACCTCCCGAACTGCGGGCCATGATGGTGACACAGCTGCGCGACACACTCGCCAATTACGACAAATGAGCCTCTACGATGAGGCAGTGCCCCGGCGGGATGGGATCAGAAGGGGAGCTTGGTGACGGATTGGCCCCAGGAGGCGCGGTCGAGGTTGCGGTAGGAGACGGCTTCG
>JAAVGX010000046.1 GCA_014800065.1 Bacteroidales bacterium
CCCTCTTTCTTCCAAGTATAAGGATTTGAAGGCTTACGAGCCTATCGCACAGGTTACTGCTGCTGCCGCTTCAACTACCGGCTGGTATGACGGCGAATACAATATTCCTACCCAGAGCGGTGCAGCGCTCGGTGACTCGAACACCGGTATGCACCTGCTGATCGGTCTGCTGGCAGCCCTGCAGCAGCGTAATCACACCGGCGAAGGTGTATATGTATACCAGTCGATGCACAATGCTTGCTTGAATCTGTGCCGTATCAAGACCCGTGACCAGCTCACTCTTGATAAGATAGGTTATCTTTCTCAGTTCCCGCAGTATCCTAACGAAAAATTCGGTACCACAGTACCCCGCTCCGGTAACATCGAAGGTGGTGGCGTGCTTGGTTGGACCTACAAGTGCAAGCCTGCCGGTGGTATGGATTCGGAAGAAAATCACAACAACTACGTTTACATTATCCTTCAGCGCGGTGCCAAGGATTTCGAGCTTGCTTGCAAGGCTCTCGGTTTCGAAGACTGGCTTACCAACCCTGATTTCAACACCGCAGATGCTCGTGACCGCCACAAACAGGAAATCTACGAACGTATCGGCCAGTGGACTGCCACCCGTACCAAATACGAATGTACTGAAATCCTCGGTAAGGCCGGTGTGCCTGTTGGTCCTGTAGTATCTACTCAGGAGCTGATGGCCGATAAGAGCCTCTATGACGGCAATACTCTTGTAAATATCAACCAGGGCGGTGAAATCGGTGAATTCACCACTGTCGGATGTCCGTTCACAATGTCGAACTACCAGCCTGTATATGGCCCGGCACCTTCACTGGGTGGAAACAATGAGGAAATCCTCACCGCTCTGGGCTACACTGCCGAACAGCAGGCCGAATTTGCTAAGAACGGTACTACTGAACCTATCGTGGTAGACGGTAAGAAACAAATGTAATCACCTAACATTCAACCCACACGGAGGAGCCCCGCCCGCCGAGGACGGACTCCTCCGCTTAAAAATCCTAAACTATGTCAACAACAGAAACAAAGACAACTACCGCTACCACCGCGCCTCAGTTCCCCGAGCAGGTAACCGGTATGTATATATTAGCAGAAGCGCTACGTCGCATCGGCGTTCAGCAGGTTTACGGCCTCGTTGGTATTCCTGTGACCGAGAGTGCCTATGCCATGCAGAAGGTGGGAATTGATTACTATGGCTTCCGCTTCGAACAGCAGGCAGGTATGGCCGCCGCTACCCACGGCTATCTGACCAAGACTCCGGGTGTGCTTCTGACGGTATCGTCGCTGGGCTTCCTTAACGGCCTGACCGCCACGGCCAATGCGACCGTCAACTGCTATCCTATGATTCAGATTTCCGGTGCATCCGACCCTACAATGGTGGATATGAACATGGGTACTTACGAACAGCTGGATCAGTTCAACACCGCCAAACCGCTGGTCAAGGCAGCGTTCCGATGCAGCTATGCCAAGGATATTCCTTCGGCCGTGGCCCGTGCTTACCGTGCAGCCGTGAGCGGTCGTCCCGGTGGTGTGTATATTGATATGACAACTCCGGCACTTGCCGAAATCATGAACCGCGAAGATGCCGAAAAACTCTTCTACGAACCGGTGGACATCTACTCTCCCGTAGTGCCTAATCAAAAGAGCGTTGACCGCGCTGTTGAAACACTTCTGGCAGCCAAACGTCCTGCCATCCTTCTTGGTAAGGGAGCCGCCTACGCTCAGGTTGACGATAAAATCAAAGAGCTCATCGAAACCTATAAGATTCCTTATCTGCCGATGTCGATGGCCAAGGGTCTTATGCCCGACGATGGCGAGCTGAGCGCCCTTTCATGCCGCTCCATGATTATGGAGCAGGCTGATGTGGTGATGGTTATCGGTGCACGAATCAACTGGATGCTGAGCTTCGGCAAGGGTAAATGGAACCCCGCGATGAAGTTTATCCAGCTCGAAATCGACCCCGAGGAGATTGACCGCAACGTGCCCGTGTATGCTCCGGTGGTGGGCGATATGGGCGAAAGCCTCGATGCAATTCTGGCCGGTATGAAGGGCAAGAGTATGAGCACCGAAAGCACATGGATTCCTTCGCTGCAGGCTCATACCAAGGAAGAGAACGCCAAGTTCGCCGTTCGCCTGTCGGACGCTGCCAAGGTCAGTCCTCTCACCCACTGGGGNGCTCTGAGCGTTGTAAAACCCTTCCTGGAAAGTAATCCTNACGTAATTCTGATCAACGAAGGAGCCAACACCCTTGACGANACCCGCGATGCGGTGAATATGTCGCTTCCTCGCCACCGTGTGGACTGCGCAACATGGTCCATCATGGGCATGGGTATGGGCTCGGCTATTGGGGCGGCCGTTTCAACCGGCAAGAGTGTCGTGGCTGTAGAAGGTGACTCGGCATTCGGCTTCAGCGGGATGGATTTCGCAACCATATGCCGCTACAAACTCCCTGTAACCGTGGTGATTTTCAACAACGGCGGTATTTACAACGGTATCGGTGTTAACCCCTCTGGTGCCGACGAACCCGCTCCTACCACCCTCGATATCAACGCCCGCTACGAAATGATGGGCGAGGCATTCGGAGCCAAGGGCTACTANGTNANCACGCTCGATCAGCTTAAGAGCGCCCTGGAAGAAGCCGTAGCCTCCAAAGCACCTGCCCTTATCAACGTTCAACTGGCCGCCGACTCAGGCAAAGAATCAGGTCATATCGGTTACCTGAATCCTACACCNCTGATTAAATATACCGTATAANCCTTAAAACCACGGTATTATGAATCTGTCGCATATCATCCTCTATGCCATCGTGCCTATTCTGGTGGTGATGCTCGCCGGCTATATTGCCGGAAAGAAGGGCGTTTTCACCGGGAACGATGCCAAGAAATTCAATAAGGTTGTATTGGACTTCGCCTTGCCNGCAGCGCTGTTCGTATCCATCGTGCAGGCCGACCGCGAGATGCTCGCCAAGGACATNAAGCTCACGCTGGTTTCACTTGTGGTAATCATGTTCGTGTTCATGCTGGTGTACTTCATCTATAAATATTGCTTCAAGCAGAACACCGGTGCTGATGCNGCCGTGATGGCTCTTATCAGCGGTTCGCCTACAATCGGCTTCCTGGGTTTTGCGGTGCTCGAACCTATCTTCGGCACTACCCCTGCAGTAGCCCTTGTGGTTGCCATCGTGGGCATCGTTGTCAACGCTATCGGTATTCCTGTGGGACTTTCACTCCTGAACGCCTCCAACGCCGAGGCGCTCGCCAAGAGCGGCGGCAAAAAGCCCAACCCCTGGAAACCGGTGCTCCACGCCCTTGCACAGCCGGTGGCCTGGGCTCCTATCCTGGCAGTGGTGATGGTGCTNGTCGGCATCAAATGGCCNGCNTACCTGAGCCCGTCGTTCGACCTGATTGCAAAGGCTAACGCCTCCATGGCAGTGTTCGCAGCAGGTATCACCCTGTCGGCCATCGTGATTAAAATCAACTGGCAGGTTATCCTGGGTTCTATCCTCAAGATGGTTGTTATGCCCGCCCTGCTGCTGATTGTTGGTCTGCTGGTACACATGGATCCTGAAAACCTGCGTATGCTTGTAGTAGCCGGCTGTCTGCCCCCCGCATTCTCGGGCATCATCATCGCCGACGAGTACAACACCTACATAGCCAACGGCACCAGTTCGCTGACCCTCTCGGTAATCCTGTTCATGGGCTTCTGCCCGNTGTGGATCTGGCTCACCAACATGGCCATCGCAGCCTTCTAAACAAAAGCAAACTCTTCCTCAAAGCGCCCTCCCGNNCCNNCGGNAAGGCGCTTTTCGATTGTGCCTGCGGCTTAGATGTTTACTTTTCCGTTGCCCACGTTACGAGATCTTCAAGAATATGCTTGCAGTTGTGGTTAGTTCTTTGTAGATTACTGGTAATCAGTACAGAAGGAGTTCTCCAGTCCCTAATGTAATCTCCACGAAAAACAGAAGGATAAGTTTGAAAAATCTGATTCTGCTCGTCGTAGATTTGGAAGAATGGGGTTTTATAGCCACCTTCTCTTCTTACCCAGGTGAAATTATACTCACCTCGTGCAAAAAACCATGAATAATGCCAACCAAGAAGCCCGGAAGTGATGATATAAAGAAGATACAGTTGGATTTTGGGATCATTGATTGATGCAAGATCTTCTCCATTTTCCTTCACCATTTTTTTAACAAAAGACTTCTGTCTATTTTTTGCCCAACTTTTAACATCATTGTGAGACTCAGCCAGTTCCCTTGCAAAGCAACAGGTAACAGGGTGATTGGCGTAATCTACATATTCGTTTTCACCGGTTGACCAAACGCAATTTGTATAGCTCGCTTGATAAATCGGAGAATATAGGAATTCACCCCAAATACCACTAAAATCGGCGGTTTCATCGTTGTACTTACGCAGTGCTACATAAGCTTCAAATAGATCGGAGAGTTTCTTACTGTCTACGTCACAGGGATTGATGCCTTTGAGTGAAAGCGAGAAAGACATTGTGGGGTTAGCTTCCGCTAATTCAACTATTAAATTCCCTATGCGACCCTTNAGCAACGAATCGTTGTCCATTTCTACCAACAGNTTTTCACAANNAGNATTTGCATCCAGCATNAANGCTTTAAACNGCTCAATTTCACGCTGTTCNGAACGGAATCCTTGTAAATCCGGATTTTCANTGCGAAGCAANGNATANACATCGGTAGAAATCAATTTACCNATCGANTCAATCATTACAGGCCATTCACGAACGCCTCTGTCCTTGGTATTTCCGATAAGATTTCTCACTACGCGCAGATAGTTCGAAATACCATCGACCGATTTAATCTTATCAATATAAAGGATAGCCGCGAATACACATAATTGCTTAAGCGCATCAGGTTTCGAAGGATTGCTTAGCAACCACTTAATCGGGTGTATCAATCCGTTCTTATTATCCCAATTCACATCTACTTCAATCTTCGAAGACAAAAGTTTGTCGGCGGTCAGCATATCCAAGGAAGCGACCAGAATACGCAAATTCTCCTCATCAGAATAGATTGATTCCAACACCTCAAAAGATAGAAAATCAATATTCTCGTGAGACGTTTCTCTACGTTTCTGCTCTTTAACATAGAGCATTTGGGTTATGAACTTGAGCCAAGCAAGGAACTGATTGTCTGTGATATACACATCCTTGTCCCGGAATTGCCAAAGGTTCGACACCCAATCGTATTCCATCTTTGTCGTTATTTCTTCGTAGGATGGTGATTGCTTTATTATTTTATAGAAATTGGATTTAAACTTTTCGAAATCATTCAGAATTTTTCCTCGCGCATTCATNCGAGTGTAAATCTCCTCACCNAGTCCAAATTCCTTNAGNGGGAGGAAATAGAATGAAACGGCAGCCTTTTCTACATCGTCATCGGTCANGCGNGCCANCAGAAGTGCNCAATCNTGNNNAGCAAGNAGNGGATGNNTGCGNACNNCNTCCAACATNGTAATAAAACCCATCACNGATGGATCTAATTTCCAATTTTCATCAAACCAGGGAGCTTGNTNNAGAAAATACTNNTTGAAGCAAATATCTTTGGGAATGTCTTCCTCACATAACTTACTCATAAAGTCTGCACTGGAAGGCCGTGTTTCGTATACAAACTTCTTAAGGAGTTCTTTGACGTTTGTGTTGGTTTTCAACAATCCGGCTTGGTAAGCCAAGAACCAATGTATAATCCACAAGGTAGTAAGGCGCTGCTGACCATCAATGGGGATAAAAGCCACCTTTTCCTTATTATCTCTTTTGAATTGCCGTTCATAGCCATAAACAAAATCAAGCGATGCAGGGTTGCCATTAACGATAGCTTCTAAAATATGATTAAGGATGTTCTTCCTAACCTCAGCTGCACTTTCGCGCCCTTGGGCATAATCACGTTGTATGATAGGAATTTCGATAGGCTCGTATTCCTTAAGCGTACTCCAAAGAGTATGCTTCTTGCCGATTATATCTTTATCTTCATCCATTGCTATCCTCCTTTTTAAATTCTTCAATTACTTGGACAATGTTTTCGAAATATTGTTGCTGGTCGTGTCTGCTCCAATAGTATGGTTGAGTATCCGCGACACTATAGAACTTCAGGAATACATTCCGTGTGCAGGGAGGAATGAATTTCCCCTCTTTTTCAAGTCGAATGAGATGATCACGCTTAACGGGGAAAATTGAATTGTTAAGTGCGGAATTATCCGGTTTGGAAAGAAGAGCCATATTTCCCAGAGCGTGCTTGAAATCTCCCTCATCAAACAATCTGTCAATTTTCTCTTTTAAATTTTTAACGAGCTCAGAATCCAACTCTTCCTTTGTAAGTTTGCATAGACTTTCCAAATCACCTTTCTCTTTAGAAATACTGATGACCTGTTCGCTCTTATTTCCCTGCTCATCAACTACCATTTTCCTGATGGTATCGATATTCTTAATTGAATTCCATGTGTCATGAACCCACTGATACAGAGCTTCAGGTTTCTTTATCGGATCCTTTGACTGTTGGGCATTTATATGTTCAAGGCTCCATTTGTTGTTGTGCTCTATTGCATTATAACGGTCAAACGGGAATCGGTTGAACGGACCCTTTGCAATTTTCATACAAGTGAGGACATTGAACAGGAGCAGGATTCTCTTCACACTTTCAGAACTGGACTGATAGTTGATTTCCTCTAAGTTCAAGCCCTTTATTGAATCAATGACACTCTTTCTCAATTCGGCCTTAAACTCCTCTCTACCCTTATTTTCAGATAATGAAAAAATATTCTGAACAGACATTCCCCCGGTAGCCAACAGGTAGCCTACATAATGGTAAATATCGGTGGAGGTATCCGGTGTTACATCACAGAACCAAGAATTTACACGGGCAAAGGCATTCTTGATTTCGTCCCAGACTTTTAGAGCCTTGCTTGCCTGTTGAGAATTACTTGCCTCATCATCTTGTATTTTCTTTTCAAAATAAAGATATGTGCCGTACTGTCCTTTATTCTCCTTTTCCGCTAACAATCTGAAAATAAATTCAATGTGGTTTTCGATGCCTTGTGTCAACGGAGATTCCAAGAAACCCCATTTTGCAGG
>JAAVGX010000047.1 GCA_014800065.1 Bacteroidales bacterium
AAAAGAGCCCCGAAGGGGCGACATCGTCTTTAACCCCTGGTGGAGCGAAGCGGAACCTGGGGACGCCTGTCTAAGCCCCGAGCAGAGGCTCAGGGGAACACTGCGGCAAAGAGTACATTGACATTTTGGTATATAACCTTTGGCGTGGGTTACATCGCGGAGCGATGTCCCTACTTTGCTGTTTATCAGGTTGTTGCAATGGCGCGTCAAAAGGACGCACCGAACGTGCGTCCGTACATTTTCCTTGTTGAACACGATTTCGCGAACCGGTTTGGGGTAGAAAAAAAGCAGGCCGCCCGGGGTAGGTGGCCTGCTTGGTTGGGTTTGGGTGGGTTTAGAAGCGGATTTTTACTCCGTTGATGATGTAGATGCCGGGGGTGAGGGTTTGGGTGGTGGCTGTGTTGCCTACTTTGATTCCCTGGAGGTTGTAGATGTCGGCATCCTGACCATCTACCAAGATTGCATCAAGGCCGGTGGTAATGACCTTGGTTACTGCTACTTCTACGTCTTTGTCGGCGGTAAATTCGTAGTAGCCGTCCTGGTTGGGAGTGAGGACTTCACCATTTACTTTTACCTCGAAATCGGTAGCGGGGGCTTTTGCCTTGGCAGAAACTGTTTCAACGGGTTTGATTGCCACGTGTGTGCCGTGGAATACGGTGTGATTAGCGGGCGAATCAATCTTGGTGATGAGGTCGTGATATACTTCCACATCCACACCGTCGCCGAAGGTATAGTTCATAGTCCATTCCTGAGGTTCTTCGTTGAATATCTTGATAACGGTGTTTTCGGGGATGGTGGTGAGGTTGATATATTCACTCTGGAGTTCACCGTTAAGGTAGACAATACCGTAAGGATAGAAGCTGAGAGCGTCGTCTTCGTTCACATAAATTGTGGAGTATCCTACCGGGATTGGGTTATTCACGTTATTATAATTATAGGATACATCGAAAGAGCCGCTGAATTTAGAATTACTCAGAGAAATTGTATTCGCTTTGGCAGCGTCCTCGTCGGCAGTGTAGATAACCAAGGGCAGGTCGCGCACTAACTTTTCGAGGGTTACATCAACAGTCTTTCCATCTTCGACGGACACTGTGTAAGTAACAACCGGAGAAGTCATATCGGGAGCTTCGGCGATATAGTAGTTATCCTTAGCCTGGAGGTAGATATTGTATGTGGACTGAGGCAATTCAATCTGAGTAGAAGCACCGGTGAGTTCAACCGGATTGGAATATGGAGGGTAGCCGTAGTAGTTGTAAGTGCGGTACACTGTCAGGTGTTCCCACTGGTCGCAGTTGATAGTCATGACCTTAACGGGAATCTTGTCAGCGGTGATAACGAATGCGATGTCTTCCTCGCTATCCACGGTGTATTTAGCCGCACCGGAGTAGTCGATTTCAACGTCTACACCGTTTGCTGTGAGGGTTATATTTTCGTAGAGGTCTTTATTGAAGGTGATATTCAGGGTTTTACCCAATGCTACTTCGAAGTCATCGTCGGCCCAGTTTTCGATCTCATCATTATAGGTGAAACCAACTTTTGAGATAATCTTTGTGACGTCCTCATCATCGCAAGAGAAGCTTACGGGGACTTTTACATCGGGGAATGCGACGGTTACATTAACCTTGTCGCCATCGGCAGCATCGAAGCTGAAAGTGTTGTAGTAATCATTGTTGCGAGTGAGGGCATTGCCGTTTACTTCCACTTTGTAAACTTTTTCGCCATAGTCCGCGTGCTGAATGGTTACAGTTGCATTGTCGGACTCAAAATCGAATTCATTCTCGCCCTCATTCTTAAGGGTGTACTGGTTTCGACCGATAGACACTTTCACTTTCGACGGTTCGTCGGCGGTGACGGTAAATTTGCCGGTGAAGTATTCTACGGTTTCGATGTTGTACTCCGCTGCCGTGGGATTGTAGATATAGATTTGTACTTTACCATCACTTACATATTCAGGAGAGGAGCTGCCAACCTTCTGAAGGGATTTGATTCGTTTACCTTGTTCAGCGCAAGAGATGGTGAGATAACCACTCTCACCTTTAAGCTGGTACTCGTACACATCTGTGGTGCTCACTTCTTCTTTACCATTATATTCGAACTTAACGCCTTTTGCGCCGTTGAATGTCCATTTGGGATAGGTAATCTCTTCGGTTACAACGGTAATTGTAGAGCCGGATGCGAGTTCAGTTCCGCTATTAGTACGGAGGTATACTGATGCATTCGATTTCAGGGGGAAAGAGCTGTATAAATACAAATCATCATCGCCGCATTTGATTGAGGAAATCTGATAGCCGTCGGCGGGGGTGATACTGAAATAGCTGTCTTCCGTAACGAGGGTGAATTTGTTGTCTACTGGCTTGTAGTAGGAGATATCCTGACGATTGAGGTCTTTGAGATGTGTAATGTCGGTTACCTCAAAGGTGTAGTGAGGAAGTTCCTTTAGTTCGGTGGTGAGCTCAACTTCATCGCCCTCATTAATCTTGGAAGTATCCAAAGAAAACGAGTTTGTACCGGGTTCAACGGTTTCTCCGTCGGCGTACTTTACCGATTTAATAAGGTACTTGCCGGTTTCAGCCATAGCACCTGTTACATTGATATAGCTATCCATAACGGTGTAGCTCACTTCGATATCGTTAGAATCGAAAGATTGGATAGAACCCACATTTGCAAGGTGGGTGCAGTCGTCCACCTTGAGGGTGAATGTTTTGGCTTCGAGCTTCTCGATGGTGACGGTGAAGGTTGTACCGTCGGAGTAGCTTGATGAGAAGGCTTGCCAAGTATCAGTAGGCTGGCTGAGGGGATAGAATTCATCACCACTTTGAGGCTGGCCTACAACATTAGTAATTGCATAGCCATCAACAGCCTGCATTTTAAAATCATAGTAGGATATTTCAAACCCATCAAGTGTGACACTATTCTGCCCGTTGAAGTCGACTGTAGTACCTCCGTAGTAGACAGTCATCTTCACAAGGCTCGGGTCGTTTACCACGAAGGTAAACGTTCTGGCCGACGCTGCCATTCCGAGCAGAGCCAGGAAGAGGAGCGTGGCTAAAGAGTAGAGCTTTTTCATCTTAGAAATTATGATATGATAATAATTATGTTCAGATATTGTGTAAATGATTTCGTTTTATTAAAGCGTAATCGAGATGCAAAATTACACAATATCGAACATGTTTGCAACTATTCGATAAAATATTTTCATAATTTTTATGAAATTAAGGTGTAAAATAACATGACATGGGGTAAAAAGTGGCATTTTGCAGTGATTTCTTTTGTGCAAAGTGTAATTTTGCACGAAGCTTGCCGTTTTGAAGATGTGGCTGATTCGGAATAAAATTCGTAACTTTGCGATATGGCAACAAATCCTTCAATCCTATGGGCCGATGATGAGATAGACCTTCTGAAGCCCCACATAATGTTTTTGCGCAACCGCGGGTACGATGTGGTAACGGCCAATAATGGTCGTGATGCCCTCGATATGGCTTTCGAGGGTAACTACTCGCTCATCATCCTGGATGAGAATATGCCCGGGTTGACGGGGCTTGAAACGTTGGCTCTGCTGAAGCAGCGCCTACCCGACACTCCTGTGATAATGATTACCAAAAGCGAGGAGGAAAACATTATGGATCAGGCCGTAGGGAGTAAGATTGCCGATTATCTGATTAAACCGGTGAATCCGAACCAGATACTGATAGCCATCAAGAAACATCTGCACTCGGCGTCGCTGGTGTCGGAGCAAGCCTCGCGAGTGTACCGTGAGGAGTTCGGTGCATTGGGTCAGGCCATCAACACGGCGTCGAGCATCGAGGACTGGTACTCNGTGTATCAGCGGCTTGTGTACCGGGAAATCGAGCTTGCGCAGACATCCACCAATATGGATGAGATGCTTCAGATGCAGAAGCGCGAGGCGAATTCAGAATTTTATAAATGGGTAAAGCGCAACTATGAGGGTTGGATAACCGAACCCGGCGGCAGCGAGCGCCCTCTGATGAGCCCNCGAATCTTCCCGGATGTGGTATTTCCGATGCTTGATGCGGGTGAGAANGTATTCTTCATCCTGATAGANAACTTCCGCCTTGATCAGTGGTACACGGTTCGTCCTATCCTTGCGGAGTACTTCACCTTCGAGGAGCGGCTGTACACGTCCATCCTGCCCACGGCCACCCAGTATGCGCGCAATGCCATATTNTCGGGTCTGATGCCGGTGCAGATAGAGAAGATGTTCCCNCAACTGTGGGTNGATGAGGATTCCGAGGAGGGTAAGAATCTCAACGAATCGCCTCTGATAGGNACGCAGATAGAGCGGTACCGCAANAATTGGAAATTCTCCTACCACAAGATTAACGATAGTGCCGGCGGCGAGAAGCTGCTACGCGAATTCCGTCAGCTTGAGAATAANGACCTCAACGTGATAGTGTTCAACTTTATAGATATGCTGAGCCATGCGCGCACCGANAGCAAGATGATTCGTGAGCTNGCCTCGACCAATGCCGCTTACCGCTCGCTCACCGAGAGCTGGTTCCGCCACAGTGCCACTCCGGAAATATTCCGTCGCATCGCCGAGGCNGGGTATAAAATAGTGCTAACCACCGACCACGGCACCATCCGCGTGGACAATCCCATCAAGGTAGTCGGCGANCGNAACACCAACACGAATCTGCGCTATAAATTGGGTAAGAATCTGGATTACAACCCCAAGCAGGTGTACGAAATCAAGAATCCGGCNCGTTTCGGGCTTCCGAGTCCCAACGTATCGACGGCTTACATCTTCGCCAGCCGCGACGACTTCTTCGCCTATCCGAACAACTACAACTACTACGTGCAGTACTANACGGGNACCTTCCAGCACGGGGGCATNTCGATGGAGGAAATGTTAGTACCGCTGATAACCNTGAGCCCCAAATAACATGAATAAAAAAACGCAATGCAACTGACTTCCCAGCCAATTGCATGCTACCTATGATTCACTTATTTACTTTTAGTTGCACACAAAGGTACGCTAAATTTCAGAACCCTGCAATTCAGAGGAGTTCGATTTAGATAAAATTAACATAANTCAACATTCTAAGGTAAAAAAAATGAGGGAAAATAGTGGAGTNCGGAGAAGTGGCAGAAATATAGAAATGGCAGATGAACCCTTTTTGTAACAAAAATGTTATAAAATCAAACAAATTTAATCCTACATCAGCCTTATGAAAAAATTCATCACTACCCTGTTGACTTTAGTCGGAATAAGCACAATAACATCAGCGCAAACCGTAGAGATGCTGCCTTATGGTGATATGAACACCTGGGTGACACGCAACATAAAAGAGAGCCGCATATTAGGCGGAGATACCAAGCAGTGCTATGCCGTAGGCCCTGAACGTACCATCACGGGCAGCCAGCCCTACACCAACCTGGGCGGGTCGCCGTGGGCTTCGTCGAACGTGATGGCCAAGGTGATGGGTATCACCAAGGTTAGCGCCGTGGTTGAGCCTGACACCCGCAGCGCCGGTAATAAGTGCGCCAAGCTCGCCACGAGCCTCGAACATTGCCGTGCTGCCGGAATTGTGAACATCGANGTTCTTGTTGCGGGCACATTATTCTTAGGCAAGATGCTCGAACCGGTTAAAAGCACCTCCGACCCGTACTCGAAGATGGAGATGGGTATACCGTTCAGCAAGCGCCCCAANGCATTGCGCTATGACTATCGTCTGGAAGTCCCCGCCAATCCCGAGATAACCTATTCAAGCGGTTTCGGGTCGAAAAAGACCACTCCCGGCTGCGATAAAGCCGAGGTATTCATCTACCTTCANAAGCGCTGGGAAGATGCCGCGGGTAATATCTACGCCAAGCGCGTTGGCACCGGCCGCGANCTGTTGGGACGCGCCACCAACGGNTGGATCAACGACCACCGACTCACAGTTCACTATGGCGACATCACCGGAGAGTCATATTACAAATCAAATATGGGTCTGATTCCGGAAGAAAAGAGCTACTATGCGCGCAATTCNCAGGGGAAGATGGTGCCGGTGCACGAAGTGGGCTGGGACACAGAGAATTCCGACCCTACACACATGATTGTGATGTTCTCCTCGGGCAGCGGCGAGCCNTACACCGGCACNCTGGGNATGACNCTCTGGGTGGANAACGTAGGCATGGTTTACTGATTCGCNTATTTTAAATTTCTGCNGAACAAAACCGCGACAAATATTGTTTATAATACAAATTAAACCCGTTTTGATATGAAAAAGATATTTTTAGCCCTGATTCTTGGACTGCTGGCCATAGTACCCGCCTCAGCCGACAAATACCTGCGCTCCGACGAAGGCCTTCCTCAGGCAGCCAAATCGGTACTGAAGAAGCATTTCAAATCGGAAGTGAGCTTGGTGAAAGTAGACACAGAATTCGCCAAAGTGAAAGAATATGAAGTGATTATGACCGACGGCAGTGAAATCAAATTCGACGCCCAGGGCAACTGGAAGGAAGTCGANACCCGAAAAAGCGCCTCGGTACCCGAAGGATTCGTTCCACTGGCCATCCGTAAATATGTGAAGGCTAACCACGCCGGCACCCACATCATCGGCATCGAAAAGAACCGCAANGGCTATGAGGTGGAGCTATCCAACGGAATTGACATGCAATTCAATAAGGACGCCGAGTTCGTCCGCTACGACGACTAAGAGTGTGTTCACTTTTAAACCAAATTAATAAATGAAAAGTTTGTTGTATAATTTTTGATTCCACCACAAAGAATCTTTTGGGCGCTTTTCCAAAGTTTCATCAGTCGCAATGCCCGCATTGCTCCTTCTTCAATTTTGAAAAATCACTCCAAAATCTCTCTTTGTGCTAAAATCATTTAAAAGTAAACACACTCTAAGGCAACAGCATCATAACGAATAGGCTGATGTAAATTTGATTCGATGCAAGGGTCGAGCCGCGAGGCGAAGCCCTTGCTTTTTGGTGCATAGGCGGTACATCGCTCATTTGCANACATTTACCCCATAAAACAGTCAAAAGCCTCCGACTTGAAAAAGTCAGAGGCNTAATCGGTGCCCGAAGCGGGAATCGAACCCGCATGGACGCAATGTCCAAGGGATTTTAAGTCCCTCGTGTCTACCATTTCACCATTCGGGCTCCAAATGGTGGTGCAAATATACTACTTTTTGTTGATATGACAAAAAATCGCTATCTTTGTGTTTCAAAAAAATGTTTTTTTCGACAAGACGTACACATATATAATATATGAGCAGTAAGACAGGCACCAAGGTATCATCCGGTTCGAGCCGGACGCGAACGATAATCCGCTGTATGTGGATTTGTTTCGCTGTTCTGGTTGTGATTGTGGGCTTTTTCTTTGTTCTGGTTTACAATGGAGTCATCGGATATATGCCTCCTATTGAGGAGCTGAAGAATCCGCAGGATAAGTTTGCCACTATTGTTTATGCCTCCGACGGCGAGGAGCTGGGGCGCTATTTCCGAAATACGGGAAATCGCGTCTACGCTGATTTCGATGAGATTTCGCCGGCTATGGTTGATGCGCTGATCGCCACTGAGGATGCGCGATTCAACGAACATTCGGGTGTGGACCTGAAGGCGATTTTTCGCGCTGTTTTCAAGACGGTTCTTCTTGGGCAGAAGAATGCAGGGGGTGGGTCGACCATCACTCAGCAGCTTGCGAAGCAGTTGTATACACCGCCGAGTTCGGGATTGCTGAGCCGCGCCATGCAGAAGCCTATCGAGTGGATGATTGCACTGAAGTTGGAGCGCTATTATTCGAAGGAGGAAATTCTGAAGATGTATCTGAATCAGTTCGACTTCCTTTATAATGCCGTTGGTATCAAGTCGGCGGCGAAGGTTTATTTCAATAAGGATGCTTCGGAGCTTGATGCCCGGGAGGCAGCCATGCTTGTAGGTATGGTGAAGAATCCGGCGTTCTATAATCCGATTCGCAAGCCGGAGCGTGTACTGGGGCGCCGTAATGTGGTGTTGGACCAGATGTACAAGGCCGATATGCTCACCCGTGAGGAGCGCGACAGTATTCAGGCTCTACCGCTGGGGATTGATTTTCAGCGAGTTGACCATAAGGATGGTCTTGCGCCCTATTTCCGTGAGGAGTTGCGCCGTATTCTTACCGCCAAGAAGCCTGTGCGCAGCAATTATCCATCGTGGGACGGTCAGCGCTATGTGGACGATTCGATAGCGTGGGCTACGAATCCGTTGTTCGGGTGGATTGAGAAAACCCGCAAACCTGACGGGACCAAGTATGATATTTATAATGACGGACTTAAGATTTATACCACTATAGATTCGCGAATGCAGCGCTATGCCGAGGATGCTGTTCGGGAGCATATGGAGACGCTTCAGGGTCAGTTTTTCAAGGAAAAGAAGAATTGGAGCGGGGCTCCCTACACATCGAACCGCGCCGAGCTGAGCGATGCCATGCGCGAAAAGCTCATCAGCAATGCACTGCGGCAGAGTGAGCGCGGGCGAGTGGCGCGTGTGGCCGGAACTAGTGCGGAGGCCTTTGAGAAGGAGGTTAATACGCCTGTTGAGATGACGGTTTTCAGCTACGCCGGGCCGGTTGACACGGTGATGACTCCGCGCGATTCGTTGCTGTACACCAAGAGCTTCCTACGTGCCGGTTTTATGAGCATGGATCCTACGACGGGATTTGTGAAGGCTTATGTCGGAGGGCCCGACTATCATTTCTTCCAGTATGATATGGTTTCGACGGGTCGACGTCAGATAGGTTCTACCATCAAGCCGTTCCTTTATACATATGCCTTTGAGACAGATGAGTTTACCCCCTGTTCAACGCTGCTGAACGAGCAGCCGACGCTCTATGATGAGAACGGTCGTCTATGGCAGCCTCGCAATGCGGGTCATGCCCGCGTTGGGGAGATGGTTGACCTGAGGTGGGCTCTGACCAATTCGAATAACTGGATATCGGCTCGAATTATGGACCGTCTGAGCCCTGCGGAGCTTGTGAAGCGAATGCATTCATATGGCATTACGAACGAGCTACCGGCGGTGAAGTCGCTTTGTCTGGGCCCGTGCGAGGTTTCGCTCAAAGAGATGGTAACGGCCTACAGTGCTTTTGCCAACGGGGGCATGCGCTCCGACCCGGTGTATGTGACCGCGATAGCTGATGCCAACGGCAATGTGATCAGCGACTTTGCGCCGTCGCAGACCGAGGTAATCACTCGCAAGGGTTATTACCGCATCCTGTCGATACTGCTCAATGTTGTTGACGGCGGTACGGCCAATCGTCTTCGCCGGGCTCCCTTCAACCTTACGGCGCAGATGGGTGGCAAGACCGGTACCACCAACGACAATGCCGACGGCTGGTTCATGGGCTTTACCCCGGATTTGGTTTCGGGCACCTGGGTTGGCGGAGATGACCGCTATATCCACTTCAACAACATGGCGCAGGGGCAGGGAGCATCGATGGCACTGCCTATCTACGGCAAGTTCATGAGCAATGTTTACGCCGACCCGGATCTGCCCTACAAGCAGGATTCCCGCTTCACGTTCCCCGGCGATATCGACCTTTGTGCGAGCGAGTTCGCCGGAGCAGATTATGAGGAAGAGGAGCAGGTGGTTGACGAGGCCATCACCGGTGCATTTGATTAGAGTGCAGTAAAGTAAATAAAGAATTAACCAACAACCTATAACTCCACAAAAGGTGAATCGTTATTGTGTAATAATGTGTGGCGGAATCGGCAGCCGCTTCTGGCCATACAGTCGTGCCCGCCTACCGAAGCAGTTTATCGACTTTCTTGGCACGGGGCGCACGTTGCTTCAGATGAGCTACGATCGCATATCGGAAATCGTTCCGGCATCCAATATCCTGATAATGACCAACGAGCGCTATGCGTCGCTTGTGCGCGAGCAGCTCCCGATGCTTGCAGAGGAGCAGATACTTTGTGAACCGGCGCGCCGCAACACGGCTCCGTGTGTGGCCTGGGCCGCCTGGCACATTGCAGCGCGCGATCCGGAGGCGTCGATGATAGTGACGCCGGCCGACCATGTTATCACCCGCGAGAAAGAGTTCGAACGCAGTATCCGTGCGGGCTTCGACTTCGTGGAGAATGTGGACAGTCTGATGACCCTTGGCATCACCCCCACCCGCCCAGAAACGGGCTACGGCTACATTCAGGTAGGCGAACACGTTCGCGGTGACATCAGCAAGGTGAAGACTTTTACCGAAAAGCCGGACCTCGAGTTGGCCAAGGTATTTCTTGAATCGGGAGAGTTTTTCTGGAATTCGGGCATATTCCTTTGGAGCGCCGGGAGAATTCAGGATGCCATGCGTACCTATGCCCCTGATGTCGCGGCGGTCTTCGATTCAGCCGATCAGGGCGTATTCCTGAATCCGGAGGCTGAGCGCGCATTCATCGAGCAGGCTTACCCCGGGTGCATGAGTATCTCAATCGACTATGCCGTGATGGAGCGCGCCACCAACGTGTATGTGGAAACGGTGACCTTCGGTTGGAACGACCTGGGCACGTGGAGCGCGCTGTATGACCTGTCACCCAAGAATGAGGAGGCCAATGTGACTCAGAACTGCAATGTGCTGACCTACAACAGCACGGGAAATATTTTTGCCGTGCGCGGTGAGAAGCTGATTGTGGTTGACGGTCTTGAGGACTATATCGTAGCCGACGCCGACGGAGTGCTGCTGATCTGCCCCAAGGCTCGCGAGCAGAAAATCAAGCAGATGGTTACCGACGCGCGGATGAAATTCGGCGAAAAGTACGAGTGAGCCTGCGGCTTTTCTGATTTAGAAGAATAATCGTAAACCTGACTCAAAATTATACAACGATGGCAATAGATAAAGTAATTTCGGGCGCAGTGGCCAAGGCCGTAAAAGCGCTATATAATATCGACTGCGACCCCGGAACAATCGCAGCCAAATCGACCCCGAAGGAATTCGAGGGCAACCTGACGGTGGTAGTTTTCCCGTGGGTAAAGGCCGCCCGTAAGGCTCCTGAGGCGGTGGGCAATGAAATCGGCGCCTGGCTTGCCGATAACGAGCCTGCGGTTTCGGGCTACAACGTTGTGAAGGGCTTCCTCAACATCACCATCACCCCCACCTACTGGAACGGTATCCTGGAGGGAATCGAAGCCGACGAGCATTTCGGCCTCAAGCCCGTGAGCGAATCATCGCCGCTGGTGATGGTGGAATATTCGTCGCCCAACACCAACAAGCCCCTTCACCTGGGTCACCTCCGCAACATTCTGCTTGGCAGCAGCTTGTCGAACATCCTTGCGGCGTGTGGCAATCGCGTGGTGAAAACCAACATTGTCAACGACCGCGGCATCCACATCTGCAAGAGCATGCTTGCGTGGCAGAAGTGGTTCGACGGGGCTACCCCTGAGAGCACCGGTATCAAAGGCGACCACCTTGTAGGAGATTGCTATGTGGCATTCGACAAGCACTATAAGGCCGAAGTGAAGGAACTTATGGATAAGGGGATGCCCGAAGAAGAGGCCAAGAATGCAGCTCCCTCGATGGTAGAAGCACGCGCCATGCTCCGCAAATGGGAGGAAGGCGACCCCGAAGTGCGTGCCCTTTGGGAAAAGATGAACAGCTGGGTTTATGCCGGCTTCGATGAATCCTACAAGCGCATGGGCGTGGATTTCGATAAGATTTACTATGAAAGCCAGACCTACCTCGATGGTAAAGCCAAGGTTCTCGAAGGACTTGAAAAGGGACTGCTCTACCGAAAGGAGGATGGATCGGTTTGGGCCGACCTTACGGCCGAAGGTCTTGACCACAAGCTGCTTCTGCGCTCTGATGGAACGTCGGTGTATATGACCCAGGACATCGGCACAGCCAAGCAACGCTTCGATGACTACCCCATCGACCGCATGGTGTATGTGGTGGGCAACGAGCAGAACTATCACTTCCAGGTGCTTTCGCTGCTGCTTGACCGCCTTGGCTTCAGCTGGGGCAAGGACCTGGTGCACTTCAGCTACGGTATGGTTGAACTACCCGAGGGCAAGATGAAGAGCCGCGAGGGCACAGTGGTGGACGCCGACGACCTTATGGCCGAAATGGTACGCACTGCCCGCGAGGTGTCCGACGCTATGGGCAAAATCCAGGGACTCAGCGATGAGGAAAAGGACGCCGTGGCCGAAATTGTTGGTCTGGGAGCTCTGAAATACTTCCTCCTGAAGGTAGACCCCCGCAAGAATATGACCTTCAACCCCAAGGAAAGTATTGACTTCAACGGCAATACGGGTCCGTTCATCCAGTACACCTACGCACGCATCCGCTCGGTGCTTCGTCGTGCCGATGAGGCGGGATATAACAAAGAAGGGTACCACGACGTTATACCGAACGAGAAGGAAATATCGCTGATTCAGCGTCTTAACGATTTCCCGTCGGTAGTGGCAGAAGCAGGTCGCAGCTACTCCCCTGCCCTGATTGCCAACTACGCTTACGATCTGGTGAAAGAATACAACCAGTTCTACCACGACTGCTCCATTCTGAAGGAAGAAAACGCCGGAGTGCGCGCTCTACGCCTTGCCCTGAGCGATGCCACCGCCCGCACCATCCGCACCGCGATGGGACTGCTGGGCATCCGTGTTCCCGAACGTATGTAAGCAATATAATTGACAACACTAAAAAATAATACATAAAAACAATGTACAACTACCAAACTCCTCCCACCCCTCCGAGCGTAGCCGGCATGCAGTCGCTGGTAAGCTCCACGATGAAGCGTGTGTATGTGAAGATGTTCCTGGGCCTGTTGGTCACCGCCTTCACTGCCATGTATGCCGCCAGTTCATCGTTCATTCATTTCTATATCACTCACAGCTGGCTGATGTGGGTTCTGATCATCGCCGAGCTGGGAATTGTATTCGCCATTTCAGGTGCCATCAACAAGCTCAGCAGCGCCACGGCAACAATGCTCTTCTATGTATTTGCCATCGTTAACGGATTGATGCTCAGCACTATCTTCTTAGTATACAGCCCCGGGGCGATTACCAAAACATTCTTCATCACAGCCGGTACCTTCGGTGCGATGAGCATCTACGGTTATTTCACCAATTCCGACCTGACCAAATGGGGCTCATTCTTCTTCATGGCTCTGATTGGCCTTATCATCGCTTCGGTTGTGAATATGTTCGTTCACAGCAGCGGTCTGGACTGGATTATTTCCATCGTTGGCGTACTTCTTTTTGTAGGCCTTACCGCCTGGGACACTCAGCAAATCAAGCGTATGGCCATGATGACCGGCGTAGAGAACCAGGGCAAACTTGCCACCTGGGGCGCACTGAGCCTGTACCTGGACTTCATCAACCTGTTCATCTACCTGCTTCGCATCTTCGGCAACCGCGATTGATATGCGTCGCTTCCGACCTTATTACAAAAGTATACTCTTACTTGCCTACCCGCTCCTTTTGGGGCAGGTGGGCAATATTTCGGTGGGGTTTGCCGACAATATCATGGTCGGGCACTCCTCCACGGCCGAACTTGCGTCGGCATCGTTTGTGAACAACTGGTTCAACATAGCCATCATGGCGTCGCTGGGTTTTGCCTACGGGCTGACACCGCTTTTGGGCGCACTCTTCGCCAAAGACGACAAGGAAAGCGTAGGGCGACTTTTGCGCGTTGGATTGTGGGTCAATACCATATTCGCCATCGTCCTGACCTCTGTGATGACCATCATCTACTTTAATCTGGACCACTTCGGACAACCGGAAGAACTGATGGTGTACATCAAGCCCTACTATCTTGTGGTGCTATCGGGAGTGCTTCCTATCAGCATCTTCGGCGTGATGTCGCAGTGGAGCTACGCTATTGGCAATACGGCTATCCCCACATGGATTCTTCTGAGCGGCAACGCCCTCAACATCCTCGGCAACTATGTGCTGATTTTCGGTCATTGGGGCTTCCCCGCACTTGGTCTTTTGGGCGCCGGCATCAGTACTCTGGTTGTGCGCGTGCTGTGCATGGTTGTGATGTGCGGATTCTTCTTTTTCGGGCATCTCGGCGCCCCCTATCGCGGCGGCTTCTATCGCAGCCGGCGTCAGGCCGGAGAGCGCAGGAAGGTTTGGGTTACGGGCTTCCCCGTGTCGATGCAGATGACCTTTGAGACAGCTTCGTTCAGCGGTTCGGCTATCATGGCGGGCTGGATCGGCGCCCTCTCGCTTGCGGCATTCCAGATAGTGGTTATCACGGGTATGCTCGGTTTCTGCATCTATTACAGTATCGGCGGGGCTATGGCCATTGTGCTGAGCCATGCTGCCGGACGCCACGACAAATGCGCCATGCGCCGAAGTGCCTGGGCCGGTTACCACATCACCCTGTGCGCCATGCTGGTGTGCTTCGGGTTGCTCACCTTCGCCGGCCCCACCATCATGGGCTGGTTCTCGGACGACCCCGCGGTGGTGTCGCTGGCTATCACACTGATATTTCCCATGATACTGTACCAGTTCGGCGATGCAACTCAGATAACTTTTGCCAATGCCCTACGCGGCACGTCGCGCACGATGCCCATGCTATATATAGCCTTTGTGAGCTATGTAATCATCGGCTTGCCGTGCACCTACCTCTTTGCCTTCCCCTTGGGGCTCGGGCTTTACGGTATCATTCTGAGTTTCACGGTGTGCCTTCTGCTGGCAGGTGCGCTATATTTCTACTACTTCATGCGCGCTACCCGAGAGTAGGGCCTCCGGCACTTTTACACATCAAAGGGGTTGCATTTTCAGGTGCAACCCCTTATTATTTTGCGTGTGATTTGGCAATTTGCGCAAATGTACGGATTTTTGTCCTTTGCACAGTTGTACTTTTGTCTGCGATATGGAAAGGCTAAAAAGTACAACTGAACGCAAATCCACCTCCACCTTTCATAATGGTGGGTTGGAATGTCATCTCAAACCCCTTGCGAACATTTACAGCCTGACGGGCAGGGCTGGTGCGGAAGAGGTCCATCACTTCATTGACGGGGTCGATGAGGAAGGCTATGATATGGCCTATCACTTTGCTGCCGAGGACGTAGTAACCGTTGTTCACAATTTTATGTTTGGCATGGAAAAAGGCTTCGCCGATGAGGCTACCGATGCCGGGGGTGATAATCAAATCCTGCACCGAGGGACGTTCCATGGTAGCTTCAATACCGAATTCCCAACCGATATCGGAAATGATGAAGGAATAGAGGAGGCTCTGCCAGAAATTAAAACCGCAACTGCGGGCGCTCATGAAGTAAACCGCACCGGCGTAGGGGTGAAGGACGTAATTGAAGATGGGGTTATCGTGGTCGTAGCGGGGACCTTTTTTGACGTGATTCCACCAGCGTTCGTAGAAAGGCGTTTCGCGAATTTCGGCGCGACTCCAGTTGGTGGAGCCTTCGGGCAATGTTTCAAGCACTACCAAGGTGCCGATGAATGCACCGCTGAGCACGGCGGTGTTGTACCACATGCGTTTCCAGTCGGGGGTGCTGCGGTTGAAACTGTAGGGCAGCCAGTAGGGAGAAATCGGTGTGGGCTTGCTCATGGCCGGCTTCATCTCGGCCAGGAAGGATGTGTCGATAGCGGGGGTTATCTCTTCAAATTCAGTAATCTGAATTTGCGCGGCCTCTATCTTCTCGGGAATAAGAATCTCATGCGCGGCTCCCCTTAGGGGGCAGAAAAGGGAGGCGAAAGCGGTGGCAAAAAGAATAAGCGATTTCATATTTTCAATTTTTAGGGTTTGTACGGATATAACAACTCAATTACCGCTTATGCCTAAAATAGAACGTTAAAAATCGTATAAGAAGCATTTGGTATCAACAAAATGACCACAAAATAATCCCAAAGGGATAAGTAAAATCAAAATCTGACATTATGAAAATACTGATTGATCCGGGACATGGCATCACCACTCCCGGGAAGCAAAGTCCTGACGGCAGCCTGCGTGAATGGGCACTGAACAGAACATTAGCCGCGGAAATTGTGCGCCTGGCCAAAGGCGCAGAACTTGATTGCAGTCTACTTTTTGACTCCGAAGCCGATGTGCCACTGAGAGAACGAATCAGGCTGGTGAACGGGCATCCAGCCGGGAGCACAATCTTGGTGTCGGTACACGCCAATGCGGCCGGAAACGGGGCGCAATGGCATGGCGCTCGCGGGTTCTGCGCTTTTGCGGGCACTCGCTCGGGAGCGACTTCGCGCCGATTGGCCGCCCTGCTGATGAAGGAAGCTGCCGACGCCGGTCTGGCCGGAAATCGCGCCATTCCTCCGGAAGGATATTGGACGGCCAACTTTGCCATGTGCAACCGTACGAACTGCCCTGCGGTGCTGACTGAAAACCTGTTTATGGATAACCGTGAAGATTTGGCGCTGCTTAAAAATCCTGCTACTATCACTTTATTGGCTCAAATACACCTGCGGGCCTTACTCAAAATTTGACTTACATCACTATGAAAAACATAACAATTTTTTTAGCCGGACTAATAGCCGGTATGATTTTGGGAGGGGTTTTCAGCTCTCCCCGGAAAATCACTCAGAAAGAATATGTGATCCATACCGTTCACGACACCATTACCATAAGCCGCCCTACACCGGTAGCGGTGCCCGAAACCATCCGCATCGAGAGCGTGCTGCTTGAGTCAGCGCAAGGGCACGACAGTGTGGCGGTACACCTTCCTATCACGTCGGTGCTCTACACAGGTGACGGTTATCGCGCTCGAGTGAGCGGATTTCGCCCTGCGCTGGACAGCCTGATTATCGACCGCGTTACTGTCACCCGCCAACCCAAACCCAAACGCTGGGCCTTGGGTATTCAGACCGGCGTAGCTGCCACTCCTCGAGGCGTCCAACCCTTCGTGGGCATAGGCATAACCTACAAACTGATAGAATTTTAGCGAACGTACTCTTCGTATTCGACAGATAGTGCATCACAGAAGATTACCAGCGTTTTCTCACCTCTCTCGGACGTTTAGAAAAAAATCAATTAAAAAAAATGATTTTCACAAATTAATTAGTTATATTTGCGTTGTGTTAACTACAATAACACAAACCCTCTAATTTAATATCATATTTATCACATCAGACATAAAACAAAAAAAACACTATGAAGCGGATATACACACTTTTACTATCAATTAGTATATTTGTTTCGGCGTTTGGCGGGCATCCATTCGTTGGTATTGAAGGCGCATATGCACCCCAAAGATATTGGCACACAGCTATAGAAATTTTCAATATAGGTGCCAATGCAGGCTATGAACTGGAATTTGGGAAAGTATTTATTGCCCCTCAAATTGCAGTAGGTTATGAAAATACTAAACACGAATATGGTGCGCCCGGAGGGCCCACTTTGATAGGGCATTCAAATGATTTTTACGCTTCATTAGCGTTTAACTTTGGTGTGAAAATTTATAAAGGTTTTGCTATCTACACCGCTCCAATGGTTAAATACACGAGTTTCGATGCACAGAAGAGCTATCATTGGGGCATGTATTGGAATTTCGGGGTATCGTACAGCTTCAGTAGATTCAAAGTTTTCTGTTCCTACAATCAACAGGTTACGAAAATGTATATTTATAATCGCTTCAATCCTATTTGTGCCGGTATTCAATTCTACCTCTAACACAACCATAGCATCGGGTTTATAGGAGCTATCACACGTTTTCCCTGAGAGTGTGGTTGCTAAATGAAATGGCTCAACAAGCTGTGCCCCCGGGGCAGTCATTCCTTTGCTCGCAAAGCATAGAAGGCGACTGCAGAAGCAGATGCCACGTTGAGGGAATCAACGCCGTGATACATTGGAATCTTTGCGGTGTAGTCAGCATCTTCAATTACACGGTTAGCGAGGCCGTCGCCCTCTGTTCCGAGAATCATTGCCAGGCGCGGCTCGGCAGCTAAGGCGGGGTCGTCGATGCTCACAGAGCGGTCGGTCAGCGCCAGGGCAACGGTTCTATATCCCTGAGAACGCAAGAGTTCCTGCCAGCCTGAATCGGGCAGAAAAGTCCATGGGACCAGAAAAACGGTGCCCATCGACACGCGGACAGCCCGGCGGTTCAAGGGGTCGCAAGACGACGGCGTGACCAGCACCGCATCTATGCCCAAAGCAGCCGCCGAGCGAAATATGGCTCCGATGTTTGTGGTATCGACCACACCATCAATGACGGCCACTCGTTTTCCGGATGCTATTATGTTCTCCACAGAAGGGAGTTCGGGCCGGCGCATTGCGCATAGCACACCGCGGGTGAGGGTGTAGCCGGTAAGGGTGGCCAATGTGTCGCGCGTGCCGGTATAGACGGGTGTCTCCGGGGATAATTGCGCCACTATATCGGCTGCATCGCCCTGCAAATGTCGTTCCTCGCAAAGGAGCGAAATCGGTTTATAACCTTGCCCAAGAGCAATTCGGATTACCTTCGGACTTTCGGCGATAAATATAGCTCGACCCGGGTCAAGACGATTGCGTAGCTGAGCTTCGGTGAGTGAGGCGTATACTTCGAGCCCCGGCGTGTGGATATCGGTGATGCTGATGTGGTTCATGATTAATCTACCCATTCGTTTTTTTGGCGTTTGGAAGGTGCGTACAGCACTTCAGCCGGAGGATTTTTACAATATCGGCAGAAGGGAATTGCACGGTCGCGCAATCGCTTGATTTGGCGCACATTGGTTATTGAATCCACCTCCAGCCGGTCCTTGGTGCTGATTTGGAAGTTGGTACCGGTAGCGTTGTTGAGATGAGGCACACAAGCGCATATTGAACATGGATACACATAGCCGCCCACCACGCTGATGCAGCCGCGGTTGTAGCACTTGAAATGCGAAATGTAGCGGTTCTGCCGCCCTTCGGGGTCGAGTGCGAAGCGGAAGAAGCTCGATTGGAGGGAACGGTCGCCGAACACCTCCACCTCAACGCCATTACTCCGGCAGAGCTCCTCGGCTGCATCGTAATCGAACTTAACCGGGTAGCGGGTGAGAGCTATTATTACATTGTTGCGACGAGCCGATTCCCAAAACCCGGCGCTCATTCGCGGCAACATGAGGCCGTTGGTAAACACATAAATTTTTTGATTATGAAAAGCAACCCGCGCCGCATCCATCGCCTGAGCCAGTTGAGGATACAGGAGTGTTTCACCCCCAATGAGGTAAACTTGCTTAACGGCATTACCGCACACGTCGGCGAGTTTACGCATCTGTCGGCTCACCACCTTCAAGGGCTCGAACTCACGCTTTGCCAAAGGTGAATAGTGTGTGCAGCCCCTGCAATTCAGGTTGCAAAAATCGGTGAGGATAAATTCGAGCCTGAGCGGCATTGACTTCAGAAATGCTATTCGGCGGAATGTATTTTTTACTTTCTGAATAATCTTGTTCATACGTCAAAGTTAGTGAATCGGAGGGTAAAAACCAAGATTTTAGCCACCAAAAGAGATAAAAACGCATATAAAGGGATAAAAAAAGGCACAAAAATTTGGATGTAAATAAAAAATATACTAATTTTGCATCGCAAAAGCCCCAAAGGGTAGCAAGAAACTGCTTCAATAGCTCAGTCGGTTAGAGCATCTGACTGTTAATCAGAGGGTCGTTGGTTCGAGTCCATCTTGAAGCGCATCATTATCATTATCAAATCATTTCTTGCATTTGCTTCA
>JAAVGX010000048.1 GCA_014800065.1 Bacteroidales bacterium
CAACAGTATAACTGTACGCAATGAATAAAGCAATGCACAGCGAGTAGGGCGAAACTTCAGTTTAACCCCCTATAAGGGGTAACTGTGTTCGTAAACTACCGCAATGAATATTTTTTGAGCGCACATGAGCGCAAGTGATGAAAGCAGTGTTTCTTAAAAACTTCAGCAATGAAAGAGAAGAAACAAGATCTTTTTATTGTTTTACTGCTGGTATTGCTTGCGTTTTCTTTGGTCTTGAACTGGCTCCAAGGAGAACAAGTCAGCAGACTGATGAATGAGATGAGAGATATGGAATATATACAGTCCGTGCTCTCATCGCATATCGAAGAACTGGAGCGTGGGGAGGGCGAAGAGTATGGAAATGAATAATTATACTCTTAATGACGTGAAGAAAGCCGTCAGTGTGCTGGAAAATCACAGTCACACCAGAGATTATCAGGCTCTGGAAGAAATCTTGCCCTTGGTACTTGTAATCCTCAAATCCCAGGTTAGAAAAACTTATCTATCAGAAGGATCTAACAAATTCTATGCTCCAATTTGGGTAGATACCCTTTTGGAACGTCTTAGCACAGATGAACATCCTCTATCTGATGAAGAGTATCAGGCATTCCGGACTGATGTCGAAAAGTTGTCTATCAACGATTATAAGGTAGCTGATGATGACTTATTTGGCTATATACCGGTTTTCACTTCTATAGAAGGAATTACAGAAGTGGTACTGGCGTTGAAGCATTACTTCGGGTTTCTTTAATCTATTATTAGGTGCCAGGCATAGTGTCATGTCCGGCTCAAACTTTATAATTTATGGAAAAATCAAAAACCATTAAATCAGACGATTCCCCTTCAGGTAATCTCGACATGACAGTCGAGGAATGGCTGAATGGTGAACAGCTATCAGTTGATATTTGGCATGGCAAGTATCAGCAGGGAGATGAAACCTTTGAGCAATGGCTGGATCGTGTGTCTGGAGGCAACCAGATCATCCGGCAGTTGATTAAAGAGCAGAAATTCATCTTCGCCGGTAGAATACTCTCAAATCGAGGGGTCACTGACAGAAAGATTACTTACAGTAATTGTTATTGCCTCACTCCACCCCAGGATTCACTTGAATCTATCTTTGAAGCCGGGTCTAAATTGGCTCGTACATTCAGCTATGGAGGTGGAAGCGGCGTTGATGTCAGCAATCTACGACCTAAAAATGCCCCAGTCAACAATGCCGCTAAAAGCACTTCCGGAACTGTAAGTTTCATGGATTTTTACAGCTACATAACTGGCCTTATTGGTCAGGAGGGGCGACGTGGAGCATTGATGATAAGTATTTCGTGCGAACATCCAGACCTTGAAGAGTTTATAAATTTGAAGGCAGATCTTGACATTTGCACAAAGGCCAATATTTCAGTGCGTGTAACCAATGCGTTTATGCAGGCGGTAGAAAGCAATTCAGATTTCAAACTTCATTTCACAATGGAGGACGGTTCTGAGATTACCAGAATCGTTAATGCGCGAGAAGTCTTTATGCTTCTGGCAAAACGTAACTGGGAAATGGCAGAGCCTGGTATTCTTTACTGGGATAGAATCTCTGACTACAATCTCCTTCAGGGAACTGGCTTTAAGTATGCTGGAGTGAACCCTTGTGCTGAAGAGCCTCTGCCGGCTGGTGGTTCTTGTCTTCTTGGAAGTATCAACCTATCTAAGTTTGTAGAATATCCATTTACGGATTATCCAATCGTCAAATATGATGAGCTGGCAAAAACCGTAGAAAGCGCAATTTGTGCGTTAAACGATGTTTTGATAGAAGGATTGCCGCTACATCCTCTTCAGGAACAACGTGATTCTGTTGCCGGCTGGCGGCAGATAGGTCTGGGAACTATGGGCCTGGGCGATTTGTTGTTGATGTGTGGCAAGAAATATGGGGCACCTGAGTCTATTCCAGTCATTACAAAAATTTATCATCTTATAGCAAGTACGGCTGTCAAAACATCGCTTCCACTTGCTAAAGATAACGGATGTTTCCCGAATTGCACTCCTGAAATCAAAAAAGCAATGGTCGAGTGCGATTTTATTCGCAATCTCGATCTTCCTAAAGAAGTGCTGGATGACATTAAGGAATATGGCCTCTTCAACTCTCAGCTCTTGACTTGCGCGCCTACCGGTTCTATAGGCACAATGCTTCAAATTAGCACTGGTGTTGAACCGAACTACTCTTTCACTGCATATAGCCGTCGTACAGAATCTCTTAACAAGGAAGAAACAGTCTATAAGGTTGATTCAAAGATTGTTGCTGAATATAAAAGAGTTACGGGAAATGATATATTACCCGATTACTTTGTGTCGGCAGAGCAGATTCCTTACGAGCAGCGCATAGAGGTTCAAGCTACTCTCCAACGCTTCATTGATGCTTCTATTAGCTCTACTGTCAACTTACCTAATTCTATCACTATTGAAGATGTGGCCAACTTATATCTTCTGGCGTGGAAGAAGGGGCTGAAGGGTATTACGATTTGGCGCGATGGCTGCCAGCGTCAAGCAGTTTTGACCAAGGAAAATAGTGGATCAGAAGAACAACCAGTCCTCAAACGTGGTGAAATCCTGAAAGCATCTGATGATCTTGTAGGAAAGAAAAGGACCTTACAAACTGGGTGTGGCACTCTTCATCTGTCAGCTTGGTTTGATAAGAGCACTGGAGAACTGGTTGAGACATTCTTCAGCAAGGGCTCGACTGGTGGTTGTGCGTTGTTTATGACCGGTCTTTCTCGCATGACTTCTTTGGCGGCTCGTGCCGGCGCACCGATAGATGCCATCGTGGATCAACTTTTATCAAGTGGTACTTGTCCGTCTTATGCCGTGAGGAAAGCCACGAAGAAGGATACATCCAAGGGGTCCAGTTGTCCGGTTGCCATTGGATATGCTTTGATGGAGATGTATAAGGACGTGCAAGCTGAACTTGGCAAAACTGAATCGGAGAAAGAAACTGTCGTTGAAGCTCCTAAATGCCCCAAATGTGGGGAGCCTATACAAATGGTTGAAGGGTGTATGACTTGCCCCTCATGCGGTTATTCTAAATGCAGCTGACCTTATGCTAAAGTTTACCGATATAGTGATAGGATCACAAGAGATTCCTGATGAGGTGTCTCTTGTGATCAATATCACTAACTGTCCTTTTCGGTGTAAAGGGTGTAATGCAAAGCAGCTATGGGAGGATATCGGAGAGCCATTATCTTACGAAAATCTCAATATGTTGATCGATTCCACCTTGCAAGACATAACCTGTGTTCTTTTTATGGGTGGAGATATAGCGCCGGATGAGATTAATGAACTTGCCAGTCACATTCGTACTAATTATCCTGAATTGAAAATAGGATGGTATAGTGGCGGAGAAACTACAACTGTCTTTACGGAATATAAAAATTTCGATTATTTGAAATTTGGCCCATTTATCAAAAAATTAGGACCTTTGACCTCTTCAAAGACCAATCAGCGATTATATAAAGTCGAAGGAGGGGTTTTGAGGAATATTACCCGGCTTTTGTGGTAAAATCAACAAGCAAAATGAAATCACAACCATTTGGCAGTAAGCTGGTGGTTGTGATTTTTCATTTGTCGGTATGCAAGATTTTTACTAATTTTGCGTTGCTTTCCGTACATTGTATTGAAAGTGACATAGCCTAATTCGCGTCGAAATCACCACCTCGAAAAGAAGAAGGCATTATCTCACTTTAGGCGGGTCTGCGCATAAGCGTGGAGCCTGCCTTGTGAGATATGGTTTGTGGTGAACCACGACGCGAAAGGCAATGGCTCTACGCTTTTTCGTGTATGTCATTGTCATTTTGAGAGATATATTAACAACCAATTCACAATGACTATGAGACAGTCGGTATTCATCTTCTTGATCGCCCTGTTGCTGGGTGCTTGCAGCAACAAAGATTCCGCCCCTCAACAATGGGAGTACACTATTGTGTCGTTCCCTGGATCCAAGTTACCTTCAGTATATAGCCCCAATGATAAAGAGGCTCTAATTGAATTAAGCGACTCCCAAACTCTCAATTTCCCAGAGGCGTCTGCTATTCCTAATTCTCTCAATTTGTATGGTAAAGATGGTTGGGAGCTTGTCAGCACCTACACAACGGTTGAGACTGTATTTCCTAATGGAGTGAAAGATAATACGCGAACCAATACTATAAATTTTGTGTTTAAGCGCATTAAGCAAGCTGACAAATGAATTTAAGAACAAATGCACCGGGTTACTCACTCGGTGCATTGTTTTACAGCTTCATGTATGTAATGACTGTTTCTGGCATAGTAAACAGCATCTTTGAGAGTCCATCTCGTAGGACGTAAGGGTTTTAGGCCAAACCTTCGATACGAAATCAACGCCCTGCGGAAACGTGCGGTTTTGAAGGCCGGATTATGGCTATTCAGAGCAATGGTCTCGATGACCTGATAACTGATAGTGCGACTCCTATCTGCCGATTTTATAATATTTCGGTACTCCATAAGTAAGATATACTCAACTGGAGCGTACACAAACAGAAAATGGCCTATAGCAGTTTCATGAAACTTGACCTTAATCTTCCTGCTGCTCGTTTTCGGTCCCGGCTTCTTTTTTCTTTTTTGACTTTTGTTTTGGGGCTGAGGTATCGGCTGCGGCCATAGTCTCTCTTTCTCCCCGGTTCTGAACTTGATCTCCAGCATTGGTTGTAGGAATTACTTCGGTTATTGCCGGCTTTTCGTTTGACTTTTCGGCCGACTGATTTTCCATCTGTTTCTGTTTTCTCTGATGGGCATAGTCATTGCCCAGGTTATGAACTTTCATATTATATTGAATTTGAAATTAATATTCAGTATCTGCAATTATGACATTGATTTTGTTGAAGTTGATCATAAACTTAGACATGATGTTTCGGATATCGCGTTCATAATCTTCATGGTTATAATTGACGGTATCGACAATGGCCGGCGCATAGACATTGGTCTGGTCAATCGACTCCAGATAATCATCATTGTACTTTTTGCCATTATCCTCATTATCCCATAATAGAGCATTGTTCCATAGCATACGATTCTCCCACAAGCCGGTATTGATGCAGGTGAGATTCATATTCATACTCACCAGAGGCTCTGTATCAACGCTCCATCTAAGCGCATTATCCCAGTGTAGGCCGTTTCTCCAAACATTACTACTGAAGCAAGATAAGGATTCATTTATACCCTGGGTGATGAAAAAGCTATCGTTTTCTTTGAGGAAATGAAACTGAAGGCGATACTTCAGATACCACTCCAATGATGATTTCTGAGCAGTTATGTGACATTCGATATACCGTTGCAACGCCCACGCCTTAAATTGACTGTGAGCAGAAGCTATCGGACTGAGAATGGCTTGCAGGAGCGAGGAGATTTTCTTTCCCCTGGCCCAAAACGGCAATAATCGGCCGATCAACTTGGCATTATCAATATTGGCAAAATCAATGTTTATCATGCTTGGTCGAGAGAGGCTAAATACTGGTCCATTTTTGAAGCTGCTACCAGTGTAAGGTTGTCACTATTGACGGTCATAACTGAATTTGTATCAAGTAGGCGAATGTAACCACTCTTTAACCTGATACGATTATTCAGTTCAACTGGCTCATCATATTTCCTGTCAGTGGTATTGTATGAGC
>JAAVGX010000049.1 GCA_014800065.1 Bacteroidales bacterium
CTTTAGCAGGCTGTAGAATTTCGCTTTTCTGCCCGTTGTATAGCGACAGGGCTTCAATATTGTCCAGCGAAAACTGTCCGAGGTCGATCTGACCGTTCTGCGCATTTCCCAGTTCAACACCATCATAAACCACCCCGGTGTGGTTGGTACCCATTGAGCGTATGTTAACGGTCTTTATACCCCCAACACCCCCGTAGTCCTTGACTTGAACGCCGGAGAAATAGCGCAGTGCATCCGCTACGCTATTGCTGTTGAGCGAGTGTAGTTCTTTGCCGGAGAGAGTCTGGACAGGGATTATGTCGCGGTTCGGTAGATGAGCCGTGACAAGTACCTCATGCAGGTGATGTACCGAGTCCTTATGTTCTTCAGCCTTTATCATACCCGGAAAAAGGCTTAAAGTAACAATGGACAATAAAAGACGATATGCCATTGGTTTAATAGATAATTAGAAAAAAAGTTACCCGCAGATATAGCTAAAAGGTATATCAACGGGTTATAGGTTTTTCTTGAATTAATCAGTTAAACCGGCGTGCGACAATAAAGTCCACCAAGTTAGGCGTTCAATAAGTCAAACCCATAATCCCGTGGGTGAATCTATGTCTGAAAGGCAGGTCTTCTGACTTATCCCGGTATAATCGCGCCTTCCCGGTTCCATACGAACCAGTGGCAGGATGCGAAAAACCTTCTGCTAATGGATAGGAAATTCAATCCAAAAGCGGGAATTACAGCAGCGGGTACTGTTGAGGACTTTCACCTCATTCCCTTTTGATGCTCCTAAATGCCTCCACTCTCGGATGGCAGAGCAACCATTTCAGGTGCAAAGTTATGAAAAATAATAATTACTACCAAGTATATTGATGCATTTCATGAGAAAAGCATAAATAGGGCTTCTATTTTGCGCCGGCTGTTCGGAATTTTACGGGCGAGAGTCCGATGTGTTTGACGCAAAATCGACTGAAATAACTCAATGATGAGAAGTTCATTTCGTCGGCAATCTGAGATACAGACATGCTGTTGTCTTTGAGATATGCTAATGCTATTGCCGTTGCTGCGTTGTTGATATGTGTGGAAACGCTTGTGCCTGTAACTCGTTTGATTGTATCAGACAGGTATTTGGGCGTTACGTTCAACTGCTCCGCATAATAAGATAAATCTCTTTGGGTCTTGGGACGACCTGCTTCTATGAGTGTGAAGAACTGTTTGGTTATATATCCAACACGGTCGGTGGTTAGGATGTTGTCGTTTGTCTTGGCATGGAAGTCAAACAGGTCATATACCATAGTCTGGAGGAGACTGCCCATAAGTTCCTGATAGAACTGATGGTCGGTATTGCTGATTCTGGCGCGGATATTAGCGAGATCAGCGCGAAATCGCCCGGCATAAAAGAGGATGTGACCCCTTCAGGGCTCTTTTGGCTTGGCGGTTTTGACGTTGGAGGGTGTTGCAGAACTACTCCCCCCAAAAAAACAGCAAAAGCCACAACTTTCACAAGCTGAGGCTTTTTTATGTCCATAAAATTTTGTAACTTTATGGTGCACAAATAAATATAGCGCGAAGGTAATGTATAAGACTTATATTTCCAACGAAAATCTTCTTTTTCCGCCTAATTTGGGTGATTTTATCCCTGAAGATGCCCCGGCAAGACTGATTTCGGATATAGTTGACCTTATGGATTTGCATGAGATTCATAACAGTTATTCACAAGCAGCCGATGGTCAGCCACCCTATCATCCGGCCATGCTGCTTAAGGTAGTGCTATTTGGGTACATGAACAACGTATTTTCAACGAGGGGTCTTGAGGCGGCGCTCAAGCGCGATGCGCATCTGATATGGCTTTCCTCCTATCAGTTTCCTGACCATTCGACCATCAGTCGTTTCAAGGCAAGATGTATGCCACATATAAAGGTTATATTCTCCCGCCTGGTCTATATATTGGTAGAGCGGGGAGAGATAGAGTTGACCAAGGACTTATACATAGATGGCACTACAATACGTTCGCGGGCTGCACGACGGCGTATAAAATGGCGTAGCAATGCCGAGAAGTTCGCATCATTGGCTGACCAGGACATTCAGAACGGGATCAATGATTTGCTTGAACAGGCCCAGAGCGGAGACAATGACGTAGACAGTAACCGCGGACACGTCGTATATACAAAAGATGAAGCCCGCCAGATAGCTGACCGTATTGAGGCTAAAGCCGAAAAAGAGGGACTCAGGAACGTCCGTGGAAAGATTACCGCTATCCGTAAGGCGTGCGACCGTAAAGAAGCTCATGACAATACATTGGAGCAATGCGCCGGCAGATGTGGAGTTGCTCCGACAGATCCTGATTGCGGCATCATGCACGCCAAAGAAGACGGATACGATGGGATGGCCACACCCAACTTCAATGTGCAGATTGCTACACAGAACCAGTATGTAACCAACTATGGCGCATACGATTCGCCCGAAGACAAGTCTATCGCCATGGACTTTGTGGACACCTGTGTGGCCGAAAATGGAGTCAAGCCGTCAGCAGTAGTTGAAGATGCCGGATATGGCTGCGAGGAAGTATATGTCGGGCTTGAGCAAAGACAGATAGAGGGTGTAGTCAAATATCCAAACTACGATGCCCAGTCCAGTCGACGTCCGGTAAAGCCCGGCCAATATGACAGACTCGGATTCAGACTCTCTCACGATGAAACCACACTTATTTGTCCGGCAGGCCGGCTTATGAGGGTTATACGAACCGATGACGTACACACGAAGCGGCTTCCGCAGTGACATCACGGTAATGACATGCGACCACTGCAAAAGCTGCCCCTTCAAAGACAAATGCACTGTCCCAAAGAATAAAAATGGTGAGATCCATCGGAAATTAGGTAACATCAGGGAAGAACAGAAAGCAAAGGCCCGTCTTGATCTTCCGGAGAACCAGCACAAACTAAAGCGGAGGTCACTGGAACCTGAACCGGTTTTCGGGCAACTCAAGCACAATCACGGATATACGCGCTTCCGCCACTTCGGAAAAGCCAAGGTCACAATGGATCTCGGCTTCATGTTCATGGCACTTAATATCCTAAAATTGCACAAAAACATGCAAAAAACAGCCTGAAAAGGCTTTTTTTCGCTATTTTCGAGCCAATTTTCGATTTTTGACCTCCTGAGAATCAAAAATTCGAACTAAAATCAGAAATTTTCGATTTTGGCCCAAATATTCAATTCTCAGAGGCTCTTATAGCCTTAGTTCTGCAACACCCCCGCCGGAGGCAGAGTAGCGCTTGCGCGGCGTTGCTTTTTGGGGGGAAGATGAAAAAAAGCGCCGGGTCGGTTGGACTCGGCGCTTTTGTGGGTTGTTTTGATTATTGGGGAGTGAGGAGGTCTTTGATGACGTTGTACTTTTCGGTGAACTCTTTTGTCTTTTCGGCGTCCTTGGCTACGTTGCCGTAGTAGAGGATTTCGAATGAGTAAGCTTCTTTGTAGAGGTTGAGTCCGTCCTTGTTGTCGGCAGCCATGTTGGCGGGGTCAGCGTCGAGCATTTCGAGCATTTTGTCGTAAGCTTCGATTGCAGCGGCGTTAGGCATCTTGTTGTTAGAAGCGATGTGGAGACGGCCTTGGCGCTGGAAGAAAGCGGGCTGGGGTTCGCCACGTTCGATTACCTGACCGATGTAGTCGAGACCACGGTTAGCGAGGTCGAGAGCCTGTACGGAGTCGGGCACGTTGAGTGCTGCGTTGAGATAGCGGCCGGACATGCCGAAGAGGTCGGTGAGGGTGGGGTTTTCCTGAAGTTTGAGGTATGCGTCGTAAGCTTCGGCAGATTTAGCATACTGCTTGTTCTGAGAGTAGAAGGTTGAGAGGTTCTTGAGGAGGTCGCCGTTCTGGGGGTCTTTTTCAGCGGCGAGTTCGTATGTTTTGATAGCTTCTTCATCGCGGTCGATAGCGTTGAGGGCTTCGGCGTATGTAACGTAGTCGTTAGTGGTGAAGTCAGCATCGGGGTTTGCCTTGAAGAATTTTTCAGCAGCTTCTACTGCTTCCTGGTTTTTGCCCATTTTTGCGAGGTCGAGGAAAACCATTCGCTGTGCCTGGAAGTTAGAGGGTTCGGTAGCAAGGATTTCTTCAGCGATCTGGAGGGATTCGGGATATTTTTCGCCCCAGTAGAGGAGAACGGAGTAGCGAGCTTTGTCCTCGGGGAAGTGGTTGGGGTTCTGGATGTAAGTACCATAAAGGTCGGAAGCCTTGCGCCAGTAGTTGGCCTTGAAGTACTTTTCGGCCAGTTCACGCTGAATCATGGCGGATTCGGGGTGTTCCTTGAGGTACTCTTCAAGACGCTGGATAGCGAACTGGGGATTCACGAAGAAGTAAGCGTTTGCATACTTCACATAACCTTCAGCAGAGTTTTTGTCGTTGTAGATAGCGTTTTCGTAACGACCGGCAGCAGTACCGTAGTCCTGCTGGTCCATGAGCATATCGCCTTCAAAAACGTAGATGGCAGAAGCCTGGTTTTTGGAGTCCTTACGAGCCTTTTCGAGGTTCTTGGTGATGTCCTTAGCGTACTTAACGGGGTCGGCGTTGTAGTAAGCGCGAGCGATAGACACAGAGATTTCAGCGTTCTTCTTAGCCAGACCGGTAGCCTTCTTGAAGTTGTCGGCAGCTGCATCAGCGTTACCGTTGAGGAGGTCGAGTGCGCCCATACCTACATAGTTATAGGCATTGTTAGCATCCATAGCGATACCTTTTTCGAAGTAAGCCTTGGCTGCGGCCTTATCGTTTTGCTCCAGAGCAACCTGTCCGAGGTAGTAATTAGCCAGAGATTTGTCGGTGGAAGCATCATTGACGGTACGATCGAGGATTGTCTTAGCATTGCCGAGCTGGCCTGCTTTGTAGTACTCGATACCATCTTTGTAGCCTTGAGTCTGAGCGCTCACAGCGAGTGAGCCCGCAAGAATCAAGGATAATAAAAGCTTGATTTTCATTGTGCGATTGACTTATTAGTTGTTTTTGATTTTGTTTCGTAGTAGAGGTATACAGATTATATAACGTACGCGCGCGAGGTTTATTTTACGACGCGCGCGTTATTATTTTATTCTTCGCCGCCCACGAGCTCGACTTGCTGAATGCTGACTCGAGCGGGGAGGATTCCGGTTTTCATAATTATCTTTTGTCCGGTGGGACCGGTAACGAAAGAGTAGAAGCCTCCGGCGACGTTGGAAGTAGGAGCGGTTGTGACCATGTAAATCTGCCGGAAGAATGGGTATGAGCCATCGAAGATGTACTGCTGATAAGGCTTGTAAGCGCGGACATCATCATTACGATTCACGGCGAGCACTTTCACTTTCTGGGTGAGGGAAGGGCTTGTAACGGCACCGTCGGAAAGCATATCTTTTGCCAGATCTTCGGTGCTCATGTCGGCGGATTCCATATCGGAAGTAATCCAGCTTACGCCCAGTACACCGATTGCGTTCTTATCGGCTTCAACGGCCTTGAAAACGTCCTTAATAGAACCGGCTTCGAAAACGTTAGGCGCCAATGGACGGCCACCGAGGATGGAGTCGGTGAGATATTTTGTGAGGGAAGAACCGGATTTGTCCACCACCACCTTGATTGCACCGAGCTTGGAGGGCTCGAGGTCGTTCCAGTTCGGAGTTTCGCCCGAAAGGATGTCGGCCACCTCGTTGACAGTTACCTTATTGACTGTGTTTGCGGGGTTGACGATGAGGGCAACGGCGTCGACGGCAATTTTAGCCGAGCGAACGTTAACGTTGGCGTTGCGTTCCTGTTTGTATTTAGCTTTGAGCGCACGCTTTTCTTCTTGAGTGAGGTCGCGGGAAATGACCACAGAGCGAGTGTTCATGCTGAACAGAGAGTCGAGAGCTTCAGTCTGAGTACCATACCGCACGAGGATGTGAGCCTCGGGATACTGGTATTCGAACACGTCCACTTCCTGTTCGAAAATATTTTCGAAAGTATTGTCGCAGACCAGGGTAGTAGTACCCGAGGTTGGCGAATTGGCTTTTTTCTCGTACTTCATGCAGGAAGAAAGTCCGGCGACCAGAAGTAATGAGCCTGCCAAAGCTATTGAGAATTTGCGTAGTGCCATATTATCTAATACCTTTAGCGGCGCGATAAGCGCGGAACAAACCATAAATGATGAGCATGATACCCACAACGTAACGAGTCCAGGCCCAGTCGGCATCCCATCCAAAGAAGTTGATTAGCAATAGGATACCTACGCCCACATAAACAATGATCATGATGATACCGAAAATGGTGCCCATCACTCGGTTTGGAGTGGCGTTTTCTCGTTCTTCAATTCGCTGGCGGCGACGTTCTTCAGGAGTAGGAATATTCGTTTCCATGATAGTTTTGGTTAAATGTTAGTTATGAGGAATATCTAAAATTCCTACAATATTAACATTCAGAATCGCATAAAAGTTCGGCCCCGAGGGTTCCAACGCATTAATTGCTCCGCTAAATTACTAAAAAAAGCCGAGAAGTTCTAACTTTGGGAGAAAAAAACGCAAGAAAGACCGAAAAATTATATGAAGAAAGGCTTGCGACCGTTCTCGCCGATGCGGAGTCCGCGAAGGAAATCGGCGGCATTCATAGGCCTCTTACCGGCGGGTTGGACGGTAACCAATTCGATAGCGCCGTCGGTAGTTCCGGCGTATGCGTGGCCGTTTATGAGAGCAAGTTGGCCGGGCAGCAGACTTTGGGCGACGGGGGAGATGGCCGTTTTAATTACTTTCACGGAGGATTCCGGTTCGCCGTCGGCACCGCCGAGTGTGAGTTCGGTCCACGCGGCAGGGTAGGGCGAGAGTCCGCGCACATGATTGTGTATCTGCGAGGAAGGGAGTTCCCAGTTGATACGGCAATCTTCCTTGAAAATTTTGGGGGCCGGAGTGGGCTCAATACCTTGGAGTAATTCGTCCTGCGGTATGGTGCGGAGGTTACCCGACAAGATGTCGTTTACGGTTTGCAGAGTTAGTCGCGCACCGATTTTCATAAGCCGGTCGTGAACCGAGCCGGCGTCTTCGTCAGGACCTACGGAGATGGCTTCGCGGCTTATAATGTCGCCGGTGTCGATTTCATGTTTGAGGAAAAAAGTGGTGACACCGGTTTGAGATTCGCCGGCCATAATAGCTCTATTTATCGGAGCCGCGCCACGGTATTTTGGCAAAAGCGAGCCGTGAAGATTGAAAGTGCCCAGAGGTGGCATAGCCCAGACTACTTCCGGGAGCATGCGGAAAGCGATGACGATAAAAAGGTCGGCATTGATTTCTTTGAGGGCGTTCACAAAGCTCTCATCCTTAAGCTTTTCGGGCTGAAGCAGGGGAAGATTTTTTTCGAGGGCATATTTTTTTACATCGGACATCGAGAGCTTCTTTCCACGTCCGGCATGTTTGTCGGGCATAGTCACAACGGCGGCCACGTTGAAGCCGTTTATAACCAAAGCGTCCAGGCTCTCCACAGCGAATTCCGGAGTGCCGAAGAAAACTATTTTCAGGTCTTGCTTATTCATTATCAGGGAGTTGGGGTTTAACCGAAGCCTCCATAGCCTGCCAAAGATTGTCGTGAGGCACAGGGGCGGTAACGTCGATTAGTTTGTGGGATACGGGGTGCTCGAATCGGATGTTGCGCGCGTGGAGCGATATGCTGCCATCGGAATTACTCCTTTTGTCGCCGTATTTCAGGTCGCCTTTTATGGGGCATCCCACTGATGAGAGTTGCACTCGAATCTGATGTTTTCGACCGGTGAAAAGTCGCACCTCCAGCAGGTTGTACCGGTCGGAGCGCCCTATGAGTTTGTAGGCCAACCGAGCCTCCTTTGCGCCTTCGACGGGCGTCGGGTAGCCATAGGACTTGTTGTTTCGCTCCACCGATTTAATATAATGGGTGAGAGTGTCCTGATCCTTAGGCGGATTTGAGCGCGAGATAGCCCAGTAGGTTTTATGCACATCCCCTGAGGCAAACATGGCATTGAGGCGGGCAAGCGCTTTGGATGTTTTGGCAAAAACCACCACGCCGCTAACGGGACGGTCCAGGCGGTGCACCACGCCCATAAAAACATTTCCCGGCTTGGCATCGCGCTCCTTTATGAAGTGCTTGAGCGTTTCCACAAGCGGTTCATCGCCGGTTTTATCGCCTTGCAC
>JAAVGX010000050.1 GCA_014800065.1 Bacteroidales bacterium
CTTACTGCTGCTGACCGTCGCCCCGAAAGCCAAAGCTCAGGGCGACGCAATGCTCACGCAGTATTGGGCCCTTCCCACCTATTACAACCCCGGAGCTGTCGGCGACACGGATTATCTCCGCATCCGTGGAGGCGCACGTCTGCAATGGGTAGGCATCGACAACGCTCCCCAAAGCTTCATGGCCGCCGCCGATATGCCATTCAAATTATTGAACCGGAAACTCGGCACAGGACTCGTCGTGCAGCAGGAATCCTACGGTCTTTTCCATAACTTCACACTTGACGCGCAGATCGCCTACAAGCTCAAGCTGCTTAAAGGTGTCCTCACCGTCGGTCTTGAAATCGGTCTCTACAATCAGCAGTTCAAAGGATCTGCAATCTATATCCCCGACGAGGACGGCTACCACGATTCGGCCGACGATGCAATCCCGATGCGCGACGTAGCCGGCAATTCCCTCGATCTCGGCTTAGGAGCGTTCTACGTCCACAAGAAATTCTGGGCTGGGGTCTCACTTCTCCACGCCAACAATCCGACGGTCAATTTCACCAGCGACAGCGAACTGTCATCGCGCGCCGGAGAGACATCTTCAGGGAGCGGCACTTCCGAAATGTCACGAACATATCAGTTCACCGCCTCACGTACAGTTTATTTCATGGCCGGAAGCAATATTCCGGTAAAAAACACGTTATTTGAAGTGATACCGTCAGTCATGGTCCGCAGTGATTTCACTACCACTGACCTTCAGCTCACCGGACGTGTCCGCTACAACAAGCTGTTCACTGCAGGACTCGGTTACCGTCTCAACGACGCCCTGTCCATCATGCTTGGCGCAGAAATCAAAGGTATATTCATCGGCTACAGCTATGACTATCACCTTTCCGACATATCAAAAGCCTCGTCCGGCAGTCATGAACTCGTCGCGGGCTACAACCTTAAACTCGACTTCTCTGAGAAAAACCGCCACAAACACAAGAGCATACGCATAATGTAACTTATGAAAAAACTACTCCACATACTTTTCGCACTGATTCTCCTCTCCGCAGCCGTTTCCTGCGCTACCGGCAGCCGTAGTGCCATGGGTGGCGAAGTGACAGGAGTAGGAGGCACTTCATGGATCGAACCCACACCTTACGGCATGGTGCTCGTATCAAGGGGCTCTGTCAAGATGGGACCCTCCAAAGCCGACTCCCTCTGGAACATCGAAGCTGACCCGCGCGGCGTGTCGGTCGATGCTTTTTGGATGGACGAAACAGAAATCACCAACGGTAAGTACAAACAGTTCGTTTACTGGGTGCGCGACTCTATTATCCGCGAACGCCTGGCCGACCCCGCTTATGGTGGAAATGAAGATTTCAAAATCGAAGAGGATAAGGAGGGTAACCCCATCACCCCTCACCTGAATTGGAACAAGCCAATTCCCTGGCGTAACCCCAATGAGGACGAGTTGCGTGCAATCGAGAGTGTTTACCGCACCAACCCCATCACCGGCGTGCGCGAACTCGACGGCGAGCAACTCAACTACCGCTATGAGGTTTATAACCAGACTGAAGCAGTGCGCCGCAAGAACCGTCTCGACCCGAAGCGTCGTGAATACAACACCGATAAGCCTGTACCTACCACCAATCCTGTTATCTCCAAGGATACGGCTTATATCAACGACGAGGGCGAAATCATCCGCGAAACCATCACCCGCGGACTCACCGGCGACTACGACTTCCTCAACACTTACATCGTAAATGTGTATCCCGACACCACTGCGTGGGTCAATGACTTCGAAAATGCTTACAACGAGCCATATGTTCGAATGTACTTCGCCCATGGAGGCTACAACGAATACCCTGTGGTTGGTGTAAGCTGGGAACAGGCAAATGCTTTTGCCAACTGGCGTACAGACTTCCTTCGCCGCTCGCTTGGCAAGGACGGCATCTACATCGAGCCCTACCGCCTGCCCACTGAAGCCGAATGGGAATATGCTGCCCGTGCAGGAGTGGATGAAAATATGTACCCCTGGGATGGCGACCTCACCATGAGCGACGACAAGGGTTGCTTCTATGCCAACTTCAAACCCATGGAAGGTAACTACGTCAAGGACGGCCATGTAATCACCTCGCGTGTAGGCACATATGCTCCCAACGATTTCGGACTTTATGATATGGCAGGTAATGTTAGCGAATGGACTTCAACGGCATTCACCGAAAGCGTAGGCAAGCTCACCAACGACCTCAACCCAGAGTACCGCTACGACGCCGCTATTGAAGACCCCTATAAGATGAAGCGTAAAATCATACGCGGCGGTTCCTGGAAAGATGTGGCACACAATGTGCGCTCCGACCTCCGCATGTGGGAATATCAGAACGAGCAGCGTTCCTACATCGGGTTCCGATGCGTACGCTCCCAAATAGGTTTCGCCAAAGGTCAAAAACAGAAAACTAAACGATAATACATTGTCCCTCACATTATAGTAATAAAATGGGAAAAGTACAAAGATATAAAAACGTGATCAGCCGCTTCATCAGCAGCGAGGACGGTCAACGTTTCTTCAACTTCGCTTATTCTATCGGTGCCGCAATCGTGATCTGGGGTGCACTGTTCAAAATTCTCCACCTTCCCGGCGGTAATGCCCTGCTCTCCATAGGTATGGGTACGGAAGTACTCATGTTCGTACTCACGGCCTTCGATCGCCCGCCAAAAGAATACGACTGGACCAAGGTATACCCTCAGCTGGACCGTGATTCCGACGCGGAAGAGCCCGAGGAAGCACCTGTAAAGGGTAACGTTGGCGGAGGCACTGTAATCATCGGAAATGGTGGTGTACCCTTCACTGGGAGTGTTTCTGTTCCATCCGGTGTGCCTGCATCCGGTATGCCTGTATCGGCTACCGTTGACCCTAACGACATGTCCGGTGTCACCACCGCCTACCTCAACCAGATGGCTTCTGTAACAGCCGATATGCGTCGTCTCCAGGAAACAACCGCTGCCCTGAACCACGTTTCGGAAGTGATGCTGGACAGCTACAAATCAATCACCGAAAACTCCGAAACCATCTCGCGCAGCTCCACCGGTTATGTTGAGCAGATGGAGGCTCTGAACCGCAACATCGCAGGGCTCAATACCATCTACGAGCTTCAGCTCAAGAGCGTTTCCTCTCAGATTGATGCCATCGACCGCGTGAACCGCGGCATCAAGGACATTCGCGACATGTACGAAAAAAGTGCATCGCAAAGCGCCCGCTACTGCGAAGAAGCCGAAAAAATGGCCCGCTACATGCAGCAGCTTAACGCCGTATACGAAAAGATGCTCGTGGCAATGACTGCAAACAACAAGCTCTGATTCAACTCATTGCTTTTGATTTTTAATTAAAGAATAAAAGGTTCAACACCAATATATGGGATCAAATTCAAACCGTCTTTCCCCACGTCAGAAGATGATCAACCTGATGTACATCGTTCTGACGGCCATGCTTGCCTTGAATGTATCCAGCGACGTTCTCGATGGATTCACTCAAGTGCACGAGGGTTTGAAGCGCTCCAATTCCAATGTCAACCAGCGCAACAACGCTGTGCTGGAGCAACTTCAAGCCTTTGCGGACCAAAATCCCGACAAGGGTGGAGTATGGCTCGCACGAGCTCGTGAGGTTAGAGCTAACACTGACCAACTTTACTCGCTAATCGACTCGCTCAAAACCGCCATTGTGCAAAAAGCCGACGGCTCCAAAGGCGACCCTGAGAACATTCAGAATCGTGACGACCTCGAAAGTGCCGCCGTCGTAATGCTTGCTCCCGGCTCTCTCCGTGGAGAACATCTTCGTCACCGCATCGACGATTACCGCAACTACGTCATTACTCACATCCCCGATTCGGCTCAAGCCCGTACTATCTCGGAGGCCCTCTCAACCGAAAGCACAACAGCCAAGGGAACTCTCGCACCTCAGTCATGGGAAGAAAGCCGCTTCGACCAGCAACCCGTAGTGGCCGCGATTACCCTACTGAGCAAACTTCAGAATGATATTCTCTATGCAGAAGGTGAGGTGCTGTCATCGCTGCTGTCGCAGGTAGATGCCGGTGATGTGCGTGTAAACGAACTCAACGCCTACGTCATACCGCAGTCGCGCACCGTGATCCGTGGCGGCAAGTATTCCGCCAACATTGTGCTGGCTGCTGTCGATACCACTCAACGCCCTCAGATTTTCATTGAAGGAAAACCACTGGATGCCGGAGCTTCCATTTATGAGCTCAACACCGGCACCTCGGGTAACTTCTCCTACAATGGCTACCTGGAAGTAAAACATGGCGATGGAACCGCCACCCGCCACAACTTCTCCGATTCCTACACCGTCATTGAGCCGATGGCAACCGTTTCGGCCTCAATGATGAATGTACTGTATGCCGGAATCAACAACCCCGTGGGAATATCTGTGCCGGGCGTGCCGATGAACGAAATTTCCGCAACGATGACCAACGGCACCCTTACCCGTAGTGGCGACCAGTGGATAGCCCGCCCCACCACAGTGGGTAGCGATGCCATTATCACCGTCACCGCAAATATGGACGGCCGACCGGTTCAAGTGGCTCAGACCAAGTTCAGAGTTCGCAAGTTGCCCGACCCTACCCCGTTTATCGCATTCAAGGATGCCGCCGGAAATACCGATCACTATCGTGGCGGAAAACCATTCCAGAAGGCATTACTCCTCAACTCCCCCGGCTTGGATGCCGCCATCGACGACGGACTGCTCGACACTCCTTTTGAAGTGATCGGATTCGAAACCGTATTCTTCGATTCTGCAGGAAATGCACTACCCGAAGTGAGCGACGGCCCTCGTTTCTCCGCTCGTCAAAAGCAGCAATTCCAGCGTCTGAACCGCGGAAAGCGTTTCTACATCTCACGAATCCGGGCTAAGGGACCTGATGGCCTCACCCGCGACCTCTCTCCAATGGAAGTTATAATCAATTAACACCAAATCAGGAAAATAACTCCGACTTTTTAAGTCGATACAATAGATTCGATATCCATGCACAAGATAATCAAAGCCTTAATTCCGGCCACCCTCATATTAACATCTGCACTGAGTGTATTTGCTCAGGACGAAGGCGGAGTCCGTCGTCGTTCAGCCTCCGAACGTGTAGCCAAAACTTCCCGACAGGATGGTTCGATGGTCACTGAACGCATGCAGGCTTTCTTCTCTGAGGACAACTCATCTGTTACCGATGCCGACCGTCAATGGATGAGGGTTATATATAGAGCCATTGATTTGGATAAGGACAAGAATGCTGCGCTTTATTTCCCCGAAGAACCAATCGAAGGACAGGAGAATCTTTTCAGAATCATTCTACGCCTGCTGGCCTCCAACACCATTCCGGCCTACGAATATCTGGACGGACGTGAAATTTTCACCGATGAATATCGTGTGAAAACCTCCGATGTGCTGGATCGTTTCTACATCCCCTACACTGCGGCAAAAGGCTCGACAGAAAAGAACCCCAAATTCGAAATTGATAAGAACGACGTTCCCACAAACGAAGTCCTTTCCTACTATGTGGTTGAGCGTTGGGAGTACGATACCCGCAATAACCGCCTTCAACCCACAGTTGAGGCCATCTGCCCCGTGCTCCACCGTGCCGGGGACTTCGGGGGCGAA